>NZ_JALKFY010000805.1:0-35256 GCF_023242985.1 Frankia sp. Mgl5
CGCGTCGGCCAGCTGGTTCATGCCGCGCTCCAGGCCGCGCCGTGCCTCTTCATCGAAGGCAATGATCTTCGGCATATTGGAGTGTTTCCTCCTGGGCTTGAGCCATGCGGAGGAGTGCCTGCCGCCGGCGGGGCCCAAAAGAACCTGATGATCGGGCCGTCGGCCCGGGCACCCGTCGCGCCAGAGGTTGGCACTCAACCCTGTCGAGTGCTAACCCACTTATAGCCTTCGCGAGCCCTGAAAGCAACCGCGCCCGGGACTGTCCCGGCGGTGTCGGGACCCGCCGGGACCCGCCGGGACCCGCCGGCGACCGTCCCCGTTGGTGACCCCGTGATCGGGGGCAGACTGGACGAGTGGGCAGCACGCTGCTCGGTGTGGGGGTTTGCGGATGGGATCCCAGCGGACGCCACCGAGCCGGGATCCGCCGGTGGTGGTGCGGACGGAGCTGTTGCACGAGACGGCCCGGACCAGGGTGACGAGGCTGCTGCTCCCGGCCGGGAGCGTGATCCGCAAGGAACCGCTGGGTCCGGGCGCCCGGTGGCGGCTGCGCCACGAGGTCGACATCCTCGAGCGGCTGGCCGGGGTCGAGGGGGTCGCACACCTGGCGGCCGCCGGGCCCGACGGCCCGGCCCCCGCCCTGCCGGCCGACAGGGGCGGCGTCCCGCTGGCCGATGCCGGCGGCGTCCCGCTGGCCGGCGTCGGCGGCCTCCTGCTGGCCGACGTCGGCGGCGCGGACCTGTCCCGGTGGGCCACGCCCATGGACCCGGCCGAGCTGGTCGACCTGGCCGGGGCGCTCGCCCGGGCGGTGGCGGGGATGCACGGGCGCGGTGTGCTGCACCGGGACATCAGCCCGGCGAACATCGTGGTGAACCGGGCCGGGAACCGGCCGTACCTGATCGACTTCGCGCTCGCGACGACCGCCACCGAGATCCAGCCCGGGTTCGCCCATCACAACGAGATCGTCGGGACGGTGCCCTACCTCGCGCCGGAGCAGACCGGCTGGACGGGGAGCCCCGTCGACCAGCGGGCCGACCTGTACGCCGTCGGCGCCACCCTGTACGAGCTGGCGACCGGCGCGCCGCCGTTCGGCTCGGGTGACCCGCTGCGGATCATCCACGACCATCTCACCCGGGTGCCCGTGGCGCCGTCAGTGGTGAACCCGGCACTGCCGGCCGGGCTGTCGGACGTCGTCATGCACCTGCTGGAGAAGGAGCCGGACGACCGCTACCAGAGTGCCGAGGGCCTGGCCCTCGACCTCGTCCTGGTGCACCGCGGCGCGTGCGTGCGGCCCGGTGAGCACGATCTTCCGGAGCGGCCGCTGACGCCGTCCCGGCTGGCCGGCCGGGAGCGGGAGACCGGCGAGCTCCGCGCGGCGTTCACCGACGCGGTGGCGGGCCGCTGCCGCGGGATTCTCGTCGCCGGGGCGCCCGGGGTGGGGAAGACGTCCCTGGTGAACGAGCTGCGGTCGATCGTGGCCGGTGCCGGCGGCTGGTTCGTGACGGGCAAGTTCGACCAGTACCGGCGGGACCAGGAGTACGACGGCGTCCGCCAGGCGCTGCGGGCGCTGGGCCGGCTGCTGCTGGCCGAGCCGGAGGGCTCCCTGGACGAGGTCCGGGAGCGGCTTCTGGGCAGGCTGGGCCCCGGAGCCGGCATGGCCGCCGCCGTGGTGCCCGAGCTGGCCGCGCTGCTGCGGATCCCGCCGAAGGCGGGCGACCCGATGACCGCGCAGGTACGTGTGCAGCGCGGCGCCGCCGAGACGCTGCGCGCCGTCGCGTCCCGGGAACGTCCGCTGGTGATTTTCGTCGACGACCTGCAGTGGGCCGGTCGGACCCCGCTCGGCGTGCTCGACCTGATCCTCGGCGGCGAGAAGGACCACGAGGGGCTGCTGGTCGTCGGCGCCTACCGGGACGACGAGGTCGACGCCACGCACCCGATGGCGCCGATGCTCGCGCGCTGGCGGCGCCAGCCGGCCGGGCCGCGCCACCTGCGGCTGCGGAGCCTGCCCCCGCCCGACCAGGCCGCCATGGTGACCGACCTGCTGCGGCTGCCTCCGGAACGCGGCCGGCAGCTCGCGCGGCTGATCGCGCCGACCACCGGGGGCAATCCGTACGACACCGTCGAGCTGGTCAACTCGCTGC
Source organism: Frankia sp. Mgl5 (assembly GCF_023242985.1). Classification (NCBI taxonomy): domain Bacteria; kingdom Bacillati; phylum Actinomycetota; class Actinomycetes; order Frankiales; family Frankiaceae; genus Frankia; species Frankia sp. Mgl5. Next base: position 2,139 of record NZ_JALKFY010000805.1, read on the forward strand.
GCCACGACGGCCTGCTGACCCGGGTGGCCGGCCGCTGGCGGTGGGCGCCGGAGACGCTGCGCGCCAGGCTCGCCCGGGCGGACGTGATCGAGCTGCTGCGCGCCCGGGTGGCGGCGCTGGCCCCGCCCGCCCGGGAGGCACTGGCGGCGGCCGCGTGCCTGGCCGGCCAGGTGGACTTCGAGCTCCTGGCGGCCGCGACCGGGCAGGCGGCGTGGGAGCTTGAGTGGCGGCTCGCCCCGGCGTTCGCACGCGGGCTGCTGGTGCTGGAGACCGACGGGCGACGCGGCGTGCGCTTCCGCCACGACCGGGCGCAGGAGGCCGTCCTGGCCGGCCTCACCGGGCCGGCGGAGCGGGCTCTGCGGCTGGCCCTGGCCCGGCGGCTCGCCGGCCGGCCCGAGTATCTCGCCGTCGCGGCCGCGCAGTACCTGCCGGTGCTCGACGAGGTGCGCCTGCCCGCGGAGCGGCGGCTGACCGCCGACCTGCTGCGGCGTGCCGCCGACGAGGCCACGCTGCTGAGCAACTACCCGCTGGTGGAGCGGCTGCTGGCCGCCGCGGTGGCGTTCACCGACCCGGCGGACGTCGATCAGCTGATCGAGGTGCACACCGGCCGGCAGGCCGCCCTGTACATGCTCGGCCGGCTGGAGGACGCCGACGAGGAGTACGAGATCCTCGGCCGGCTGTGCGCCGACCCGGCGCGGCGCACGGCCGCGACCCTGGTCCAGGTCAGCAGCCTCACCAACCGGGGCTGGGCGGGGGCGGCGCTGAGTCTGGGTTACCAGCAGCTGCGGCGGCTCGGCCTCGCCATCCCGGAGCGGGACGACCTCGACGGGGAGATCGACCGCGGCCTGGACACGCTCGATCAGTGGCTCGAGCGGACCACGACGGCCGACGACCTGCGGCGGGCCCGTGGCGCGGACCGGGCGGGGTCCGGCGCCGACCTGGCGGGGTCCGGCGCCGTCGAGCTCATCAACCGGCTCATGCCCGCCGCGTTCTTCGAGGACCAGCAGATGCTGGCCTGGCTGGCCATACAGACACTGCGGATGTGGATCCGGGACGGTCCCGGCCCGGCCCTGGCCGGCCCTGCCGGCCACGCCGGGTTCGTCGCCGTCGTCCGGCGCGACGACTATCGCACCGGGTGGCGGGCGCTGCGGCGGATCATCGAGGTCTGCCGGGCCCGCGGCTACGAACCCGCGCTGTGGCAGGTGCGTTTCCTGTATGTGCTCGGCACCGGCCACTGGTTCGACCCGCTCGAGGAGAACGTGGGCGCGGCGCGCCGCGCCCTGGAGGGCCTGATCCGCGGCGGCGACCTGCAGAACGCGTGCTGGACCCACTACGCGCTGGTGTACGGCCTGTTCGACTGCGCGCCGTCCCTCGACGTCGTCGCCGCCGAGGTCGACGAGGCGCTGGCGTTCGCCGCGTGCACCGGCAACGGCCACGCCGAGGAGACGTTCCGCATGTACCGGCACCTGACGGACGTGCTCCGCGGCGCGGCCGGCCCCCCGGCGGCCGACGGGACGTCCGACCTGGGCCGGCTGGGCGCGGAGCTGCTGGTCGCCAACCCGCTGACCGCCGCCCAACTGCACATCACCCGGGCGGTCGCCGCGGCCATCCTCGACCACCCGGTGGAGCTGGCCCGGCACACCGCGGGGGCGATGGCGGTGCTGCCGGCCGTCCAAGCCCACTACTCGACGGTGTTGGCGCGGCTGCTGCGCTCGCTGGCGCTGGCCGGCCAGGCCCGGGCCGCGGTGCCGTCCCGGCGGGCCGCCGTGCTGGCCGAGCTGGACGAGTCGATCGACTGGCTGGCGGCGCGCGCGGCCGACGCGCCGTCCAACTACCTGCACCTGCTGCGCCTGGTGGAGGCGGAGCGGGCCTGGGCGACGGGGAAGTTCCGCGAGGCGGCGTACGCGTACGACGTGGCGCAGCGGGAGGCCGCCACCCGGGCCCGGCCGTGGCACCGGGCGCTGATCCTGGAGCGCGCGGCGCGGTTCTACCTGGCGCACGGGCTGGAGGAGGCCGGCCACGCGCTGCTCGCCGCCGCCCGCCGCCACTACCTCGCCTGGGGCGCGACGGCGAAGGTCGCCCAGCTCGACTGGGCCCACCCGGCGCTGCCCGCCGGGCCTGTCGAGCTCACCGGGCCCGGTGGACTCGTCAGGCCTGAGAGCATCACCGGGCCCGGCGGACTCACCGGGCCCGACGCGGCGGGTCCGGCCGCCGACGTCGCCCGCCCGGCGCCGGTGCCGGCGAACGCGTCGGCCGCGGACGCACCGGCCGGGCGGCGCGCCGTCCTGACGACCGGGACCATCGATCTGCTCGGCATCGTCGCGGCGTCGCGCACGCTCAGCTCCGAGACCAACATCGGCGGGCTGCGGGCCAGGGTCGCGGGCATCCTGTCGGAGATGGCCGGCGCGACCGGCGTCCACCTGCTGCTCCGTGACCAGCAGGATCAGGGCTGGCTGGTGCCGGTCGGGGACGGCGGCTCCGTGCCGCTGCCCGAGGCCGCCCGGCGGCGCCTGCTGCCGGCCTCGGTCGTCCGCTACGCCGAACGCACCCGGGAGCCGGTCGTCGTCGCCGACTCGATCCGCGACGACCGGTTCTGCCGCGACCCGTACTTCACCGACATCGACCGCTGCTCCCTGCTGGCCGTCCCCATCATGATCCGGGGCGGGCTGCGGGCGATGCTGCTGCTGGAGAACCGGATGATCCGCGGTGCGTTCGCCACCGAACGCCTCGAAGGGATCATGCTCATCGCCGGGCAGCTGGCCGTCTCGCTCGACAACGCCCTGGTGTACGCCTCGCTGGAGCGCAAGGTCGCCGAGCGCACCCAGCAACTCGCCGCCGCCAACCGGCGGCTGGAGCAGCTCTCGCGCACCGACTCGCTCACCGGCCTGGCGAACCGGCGGCGTCTCGAGGAGGTCCTCGACGCCGAGTGGCACCGCGCCCGGCTGCACTCGCCGCCGATCGCGCTGGCGATGATCGACATCGACCATTTCAAGCTCTACAACGACCACTTCGGGCACACCGCCGGTGACCGGTGCCTGCAGCGGGTCGCCGCCGGCCTGACCGCGAGCCTGCGGCCCACCCATACGGCGGCGCGGTTCGGCGGGGAGGAGTTCGCCGTCGTCATGCCCGACACCGGCCCGGAGACCGCCGTCGAGCTGGCCCGGCACCTGCGCCACGCGGTCGTCGAGCTGGCCGAGCCGCATCCGCTGGTGATCCACCGGATCGTCACCGTGAGCATCGGGGTCGCGGCGACCATTCCCGCCCCGGGCGACGAGGTGGCGGAGTTCGTCGAACGCGCCGACATCGAGCTCTACCGGGCCAAGCGCGGCGGCCGGGACCGGGTGGAAGGCCCCCTCCCGCGCCCCGCCACCCGTTGAGCACCCGGACCACCACGGCGCGGGCGAGGCCGGGCTCGAACGCGGCCGCGGTCCCTTCAACGTCGGCTGAGCGCACCGAACGGGACCTCGACAGTGCCCCACGGCCCGTACCCGGCTGTCAGAGCTGTGGTCATCGTGCGCCTCCGGCCTCCTGCATCGCGGCGACGAACCGCCGCGCCACGTCGATGAGCTCGTGCCCGGGGACGCCCCCGGGTGCGTCGCCGGTCGCGTCGTCGAGCGCGCCCGCCATCAGCGTGACGTCCTTGGCGAGTGTCGGGCCGGCCGGTGTCGCGGCGATGGCGGCCAGGGAGCCGGCGCGCAGGCGCACCCCGGAGGCGACGCACGCCGAGCTGCTGGTCGTCAGGATCGCCGCGAGGCCCTCGGGGTCGATGCCCAGGGATCCGCCGGCCGCCATCGCGGCGTCCGTGAGCGCGATCTGCGCGGCGAACAGCGTGTTGTTGATGAGTTTCGCGTGCGATCCGGCCCCGACCGGGCCGAGGTGGACGACGTGGTCGGACAGCGTCGACAGCAGCTCGCGCGCCGCGGCGACCGCCTCGGTGTCCCCGCCGATCATGATCGTCAACTTGCCGTCCAGTGCCCGGGGGGCACCGCCGCTCACCGGCGCGTCGAGGACGCGCAGGCCGTGCTCCGCCGCCCGCGCGGAGATCTCCCGGATCTGCGTGGGGGAGACGGTGCTGTGCACGAGCACGACGGCACCGGGCCGCAGGGTGTGGACGAGGCCGTGTGGGCCGAACACGATCTCCTGGACGCCGTCCGCGTCGAAGACGCAGATCCCGACCGCGTCGAGCCCCGGATCCATCTCCGCCGGCGTAGCCGCGATAGTCACGTCGGTGCCCGCGAACGGCTCCAGCGAGGCCGCCCGCCGGGCGTACAGGGTGAGGTCGTGGCCCTCGGCCCGGATCCGCTGCGCCATCGGCAGCCCCATGCTTCCCAGCCCGACGAAACCCACCTTCACCACGTCCTCCTTCGGCAAGAATCGACCTGTATCTAACACGCAGGTTCCCTGGTCAGAGGTGACCCCGCCGTACCAGCGCCGCCATGACGCAGGCCGAGGGCGCGAGCGGGATCCACACCGTGATCAGCCGGTACCCGAGGACGGCGGCGAGGGCGGAGGTGGGTGACTGCCCCGCCGCGACGATCGCCGCGGTCAGCGCCGCGTCCAGCGAGCCGAAACCGCCCGGCGACGGGATGAGCGCGGACGCGCTGCTGGCCAGGTAGTAGATGGCGAACACCGCGCCGGCACCCAGCGGGAGATGCAGCGCCCGCACCACGAACAGCAGGGTCGCCGCGTGCAGGAGCGGGATCGCGGTGGAGCCGCCCCAGAGCATCACCGCCCGGCTCGGCACCCGCAGGATCTCCGCCAGCATCCGGGCCTGGACCGTCACGTGCGTCCAGCCGCGCCGGCACGCCCGCCGGATCGGCGGCAGGGCCCAGCCGACCGCGAGCAGCCCGGCCACCACGGCGGCCACCGTGGCGATCAGCCCACCAGGTGGCCCGCTCATGTGCAGGAACCCGCCGGAGAGCAGCGCGACCAGGACCGCGACATGAGTGATCATTCCGGCGGTGGCGTCGAGTCCGACCGCGGCCACCGCCTCGCGCAGGGGGACGCCGTGCCGGTTGAGGAAGCGCAGCTTCACCGCCCCCACGCCGAAGCCGGCGGGTAGCACGTGGTTGGCGACGCTGCCCGCCACCTGCACGGCCAGCATCGGCCCGACGGGCAGCCGCCGGGCGACCGCCCCCTGCAGGCTGGCGGCTCCCGCGATCCAGGTCGGCAGGGCGGCGAGCACCGCGACGGCGAGCCAGCCCGGGTGCGCGGACGCCAGGTGGCGGACGCTCGCCGTGACCGTCGACCAGCTGTGGAGCAGCCAGAGCACCGCGAGCAGCGGGACGACGCAGGCGAGGGCCGTCCGCCACCGGTGGCTCGCCGAGCCCGCCGGCGGCCGCCGGCCGCACGCGGGCTCGGGCCCTACGGCCTCGGCCGGCGCCTCAACGACCATCGCCGCGCTCCGGCACCGTCATGCCCACCCGGGCGCCGCCCACCGCGACAGCCGCCCGGGCCCCGGCCACGGCATCTGCCCCATCCTCGGCATCTGCCGCGGTCCATGCCGCATCGGCGCCATCGGTGCCATCGGCGGCGCCGCCGGCGCCGGTCGGGGCCTGCCCGCTGAGGATGCGGGCGAGGCGCAGGCTGAGCGTCTCCCAGCTCCACGCCGCCCGCATCCACGCGCGGCCGGCCGCGCCCATCCGCTCCGCCTGCCGCGGGTCGTCGAGCAGGTCGATGACGGCGGCGGCCACGGCCGTGCGGTCGTGCCCGTTGACGGCCACGCCGGTGCGGCCGGGGATGACGACGTCCGGTGCGCCGCCCTGGGCGCCGGTGATCACCGGCAGGCCGCTGGCCGCTCCCTCGAGCGCGGAGAGCCCGAGGCCCTCCAGGTCGAGCCCGCACAGCCGGGTGCGTGACGGCATCGCGAAGACGTCCGCCGCGTCGAGGTAGGCGGGGAGGATCTCGTCGGGCACGGGACCGGCGAAGTGCACACCGTCGGAGACGCCGGCCCGCGCGGCCAGGCGGCGCAGGCGGTCCTCGGCGGGCCCGCCGCCCACGAGCAGCAGCCGCGCGTACGGGTGGCGGCGTCGGACGTCGTGCCAGCCCCGGATGAGCGTGTCCTGGCCCTTGCGGGTGACGAGGCGGGCCACACAGATCACGACCGGCTCGTCCGACCAGCCCAGGCCCCGGCGGATCTCGTCCCCGCCGGCGCCCGGCTGGAACCGCTCGGTGTCGACGCCGCCGGTGAGCCGGGCCAGCTCGGTCCCCGGCGGGGTGACCGCCGCGAGCCGGCGGCGGGTGAACTCGGTGAGGTAGGTCAGCACGTCGACCCGCGCGCCGACGGTGGAGACCAGCAGCCGTCCGAACGGCAGCCGGGACCAGGCGACCTCGTGCCCGTGGCTGGAGGCCACCACCCGCTCGACGCCGGCCTCGCGCAGCACCGGCGCGAGCACGCCGAGCGGGGCAGCGGTGGGGAACCACGCCACCTCGCACCCGTGCGCCCGGACGGCGGCCCGCAGCTCCCGCCGGCCACGCGGCGAGGTGATCATGCCGTGCTCGGTGCGGATCACCGGAAAGCCGAGGGTGCGGTCGAACTCGGCGTCACCGGGCTGGGCCGGGGCGAGGACGACGGCCCGGTCCGGGGGCAGGCCGGCCGTCAGCCGGCAGGCGAACGTCTGGATCCCGCCGATCGTCGGCGGGAACTTGTCCGCCACCACCAGCACACGCGGCATGTCGTGGACGGCGGGCAGCGGCTCCCGCGGCCGGGCGATCACCGGGGCGCGCGGGGGGCGTGCGGTGGCGGACGGGCTGCTGGGGCGGGCTGGTGATGGCAGTGGACAACCTCTCACGAAGGGGAGCTTCGCCGCTGGATCGTGTGACGCTGATGAGAGCGCTCCAGGCGCGCGGGTCACCGCTTGTCCCTCGGGCCGGCTCCGGGGTCGAGGGCGCGCATCCCACGATTTTGCCGTCCGCCTGTGGCCGCCTGGTCAGGGCGTTGCCGCCGGCTTCCCGACACCACCGTCCGGCGCGGACCTGGGACTCATCCAGGTTCTACCGGTCCGGCGGGGAACCGCCCGCGGCGGGCAGCGTGAGCGTGACGACGGCGCCGCCGTCGGGATGGTTGGCGGCGGTGGCGGTCCCCTGGTGGGCCCGCGCCACCGCCGCGGCGATGGCGAGCCCGAGCCCGGTGCCACCGAGGCCCGTCCCGCCGCTGTTTCCGCTGGTGCCGGCGCCGCCGTGGTCGCGGGCGCGCGCGGCGTCGGCGCGGCTGAAACGTTCGAAGGCACGCGGCAGGAAGTCCGGGGGGAACCCCGGGCCGCGGTCACGCACCCGCACGACGACGGTCCTCCCGGCCTCACCCGGCCCGGCCCGGACGTCCACGGCGGTGCCGGGCGGCGCGTGGCGGATCGCGTTGGCCACCAGGTTGTCGACCGCCTGGCGGAGCATGTCGGGGTCCGCGTCCACGCCGAGGCCCGGGTCGGCGTCCAGGTGGAGGCGGACCTGCCTGGTCTCGGCGTGGCCGGTCGCGGCGCGGGTGGCCCGCTCGAGGAGGTCGCCGACGTCCAGCCGCCGCGGGGCGGTGATGCCGCTGTCCATCCGGGCGAGCGTGAGCAGTGACTCGGAGAGCCGGATCAGCCGCTCGGTCTCCTCCGTGGCGCCCGCGACCGCGTCGACGAGCTCGTCACGGGTGCGGGCCGGGCGGCTGGCGAGCTCGAGCTCGGCCTTGAGGTTGGTGAGCGGGGTCCGCAGCTCGTGCCCGGCGTCGGCGACGAACGCCCGGTCGCGGGCGCGGGCGGCGTGCAGCCGGCGCAGCAGGTTGTTCATCGTGGCGGCCAGGGCGGCGATCTCGTCGCGGGTCGGGGGCACGTCCAGCTCGGCGGAGCTGTCCGACTCGCTGATGGCGGCGGTCTGCCGGCGCATGCGGTCGACCGGGCGCAGGGCGGCGCCCGACAGCAGCCAGGCCGCGAGCCCGGAGAGCGCGACCATCGGCGCCGTCGCGCTGACCATGATGTTGCGGACGCGGTCCTCGGCCGAGTCGGTCAGATCGGTGCTCGTCGCGACGACCAGAACCCCGTCCCGCGCGCCGGTCCGCACCGGGACGGCCAGCGCGCGCGCGTCGTCATCGTCGCCGCCCGGCTCCTGCAGCTCGCCGGACGTGAGCAACTCCGGGCGGACGAGCGCGGTGGCCACCTGCTCGGGCTCGAGCAGCGGCTCGGGACCGGCGCTGTCGTTCGAGGCGGCGACGGAGCCGTCGGGGCGCAGCAGCTGGGCGGGTCCGGTGCCGTAGGCCCGCAGCTGCGCGGCCGGGTCCGCCGCGGCGGGGACCTGCGCGGCGAGCACGGCCATCCGGGTGCGCAGGTTCGCGTCGACGGAGTTCCGCAGGTTGGTGCGCAGCAGCGCGTAGAACAGCACGCCGGCGGCCGCGAGCACCAGCGTGGTGCCCAGGACGAACAGCAGGGTCAGTCGTACCCGCAGCGGCACGGGCGCTACGTCCCCGTCTCAGCTGTGTCAGCGGTCTCGGTGGTCTCGGTGGTATCGGTGCGGAGGCGGTAGCCGGCGCCGCGGACCGTCTCGATGCGCGACAGGCCGTCCGCCGGGTCGATCTTCCTGCGCAGGTACCGCACGTACTGGTCGACCACGTTGGACGTGCCGTCGTAGCCGAGGTCCCACATGTGATCCAGGATGTAGCTCCTGGTGAGGACCTCGCCGGGGCGCCGCATCAGCAGCTCCAGCAGCGAGAACTCCTTGGCCGACAGGTCGACGGGCTCGCCGGCCCGCTGCACGCTCCGCGCGGCGGGGTCGAGGTGGATGTCGCCGACCCGCAGCGTGGCCGGCCGCTCGACGGCACCGCGGCGGATCAGCGCGCGGAGCCGGGCTGTCAGCTCACCGAAGCTGAACGGCTTGGCGAGGTAGTCGTCGGCGCCGGCGTCGAGGCCGTGGATGCGGTCGTCGACGTCGCCGCGGGCGGTGAGCATCAGGATCGGGGACCACCGTCGGGCCGCCCGGAGCCGGCGGCAGACCTCGAAGCCGTCGAGGCCGGGCAGCATCAGGTCGAGCACGATGGCGTCGTAGGAGATCTCGCCGGCCTGCCAGACCGCGTCCGTGCCGTCGTGCACCAGGTCGACGGCGTAACCCGCTTCGGTCAGGCCCCGGCGGAGCAGGTCCGCCGTGCGCTCCTCGTCCTCCACGACCAGTACCCGCACCGCTCGATCGTAGAAGGCCGGCGCCGTGCCGGCCGTCGCGCCGGACAGGTCGATCGTCACGCCGGGGACGCCGGGGACGCCGGCGCCGCCGGCCCGCGGTGTCACGTGGTGAGCGTGCCGGTCGCCAGCAGCCCGATCAGGATGACGGCGACGGCGATCCGGTAGCCGACGAAGAGGTCGAACGAGTGCCGGGCGACATACCGGAGCAGCCAGGCGATCGAGGCGTAGGCGACGACGAACGACACCAGCGTGCCGACGGCGAGCGGGAGCACGGAGACTCCGCCGCCCACCGCGTCCTTCAGCTCGTAGAGCCCGGCTCCGGTCAGCGCCGGGATCGACAGGAAGAACGACAGCCGGGTCGCCGCCACCCGGTCCAGGTCGCGCACCAGCGCCGTCGACATCGTCGCGCCGGAGCGGGAGAAGCCGGGGAACAGCAGTGCCAGGATCTGCGACGAGCCGACCGCCATGGCGTCGGTGAGGTCGATGTCGTCCTCACCGCGCTTGCGGCGGCCGAACCGGTCGGCGAACCACATCACGGCGCTGCCGGCGAGCAGCGAGCCGGCGACGACCCACAGCGAGGCGAGCGGGCCGTCGATCAGGGACTTGGCGGCCAGCCCGACGGCGACCACGGGCAGCGTCGCGTAGAAGACCCAGCAGGCGAACTTGAAGTCGTGGCGCTGCCGGGCCTCCCGGTCGACGAGCCCGTTCGCGAAGGCGCCGACGAAGCGCCGGATGTCGGCGAAGAAGTACAGCAGTACCGCGGCGATCGCGCCGACCTGGATGACGGCGGTGAAAGCGACGACCGACCTGTCGTCGACGGGGATGTCCATCAGCCCTTCAGCGATCTTGAGGTGGCCGGTGGAGGAGACGGGCAGGAACTCCGTCACCCCCTCGACGATCCCGAGGAGGACGGCCTGGCCGACGCTGATCGCACTCACCGGATTGGATCCCCTGGCTGGTTCGGGCACGGCGGCGCCGCACGCGGTCATGTGCCAGGCAGAGTAGGACGGCACGCATGTGAGGACGATGTGGTGGTCTCCGACGACGCAGGTGGGAGCCCCGGGGACGGCTCTGCGGGACCGCAGCCAGGCCCCGGGCAGGGCGTCGGAATACAGTTCCCGACATGAAGAGCGAAGTTCTGCGGATGTCGCGGGACGTCGCCGCGCGCATCGAGCGACGGTGACGCCCGAGCCCGGGCCGGGCGAGGGTAGGTCGGGTGAGGACAGGGTGCGGCTGGTACGCCTCGAGGGCGCCGTCAACGTCCGTGACCTGGGCGGCTACCCGACCATGGACGGGGGTCGGGTGCGCTGGGGCCGGGTCTACCGGTCGGCGGCGCTGCACCGCCTCACCGCCGCCGACCTGGCCACCGTCGAGCAACTCGGCCTGCGGGTCGTCTACGACCTGCGGACCGAGGCCGAGATCGAGCGGGCGCCGTCGCTGCTGCCCGGCGGGGTCCGGTGCGAGCGGCTCGCCATCGGCGGCAGCGCGGCGCGGACCAGGGAGTTGACCGATCTCGTCGTCGCGGGCCGGCTGGCAGAGGTGCCGCCGGACTTCCTCACGCGCGTCTACGACGCGATGGCCGAGACGGGCGCACCGACGTTCGGTCGCCTCCTCACCGGGCTCGCCGAGCCGGACGCGACGCCGGCCCTGTTCCACTGCACGGCCGGCAAGGACCGGACCGGGGTCGCCGCCGCGCTGCTGCTCTCGCTTCTCGGCGTCGACGAGGCGGTGATCCTCGACGACTTCGAGCTCAGCGCCGTCCACTACACCGACCCCAAGATGGCGCGGCTGCGGCGCCGGCTCGACGGCACCGACGTGGACGTCGAGCGTTACCGGGCCGTGTTCGGCGCGCCCAGGGAGGCACTGGGCACGCTGCTGGCGGCCCTCACCGAGCGGCACGGGTCGGTGCAGGGCTACCTCGAGGAGGCCGCCGGGACCGCCCCCGACCTGCCCGAGCGGCTGCGAGCCCAACTCGTCGAGCCGCTCGGGCAGGGATGAGGATGCCTCAGGAGGCGCCCTCGACCACCTCCACCGCGTTGCCGTCCGGGTCCTGCAGCACGGCGATGCGCACACCGGGCCCGATGGACGCGGGGCCGTGCGTCACCTTGCCGCCGTGGGCGGTGGCCCGCTCGACGATGCCGTCGAGATCGTCCGAGTAGAGGGTGATGTAGCGCAGACCGGTCGCGGCGAAGAAGTGCGTGGCCGGCTCGGTGACCGCCGGCGCCCGCTTGGGAACCATCACCTTGATCACGATGTCGGACGTCCGCAGTCGGTGCACGACTCCGGGGCCCGCCTCGATGCCGGGCAGGCGCTCCATCCCGAACGTGGTGGCGTAGAACTCCGCCAGGGACTCGTCGGTGCTGACCAGCCCGACCTCGATCCGCTGCAGCGTCAAGGCACTCCCTCAGTAGGCTTCGCCGGCTTCCGGTCCGCCGGCCCCGGTCGTGCTTCGGTGCCCGTCGCGCGGGCGTGGCTCACCGCGGCGTCGCCTTGACCGGGAGCTTCGCCCAACCGCGGACGGTGGAGGTGCGGGCCTGCACGGCGCGGTCGTAGTCGACCTCCCAGTGGTTCCAGCGCTTGAGCACCTCGTCCAGCGCCACCCGTCCCTCGAGGCGGGCCAGCGCGGCGCCCAGGCAGAAGTGCAGCCCGCGGCCGAAGCTGACATGCCGGCTGATCGACCGGTGGATGTCGAAGCTGTCGCCGTCGACGAACTGGCGGTCGTCACGGTTGGCCGAGCCGTTGAGCAGCACCATGACGCTGCCCTCCGGCACCGTCTGGCCGTGCACCTCGACGTCCCGGGCGACGTAGCGGGCCTGGATGGGGGAGGGCGCCTCGAACCGCAGCACCTCCTCGATCACCTGGTTGACCAGCGAGCGGTCCTGCGCGACCTGCCGCAACTGGTCCGGGTGCTCGGCGAGGATCTTCCCGGTCCAGCCGATCAGCCGGGCGGTCGTCTCGTTGCCGGCGCTCGCCAGCATGTTCACGTAGGTCAGGACCTCGGCCCGGGTCAGCCGGCGGGTCGTGCCCGTCTCGTCCTCGAACTCGGCGGTGAGCAGGTCGGTCATGAGGTCGTCCGAGGGGTTGCGCGCCCGCCAGTCGAGGTAGTCGGCGAACATGCCCTCGGAGCGGGCGAGGGGATCATCGGGCAGCGGCTTCGGTGCGCCCTCGGTGAGGGTGAGGCCCTCGTCGATGGCGTCGCGGATCGCCTCCTGGTCCTGCTCGGGGATGCCGAGCAGCATGCCGATCGTGCGCATGGGCATCTGGGCGCCGAGGTCGGCGATGAAGTCGAAGTCGCCGGCGGCCACCAGCGGGTCCAGCGAGCGGGCGCAGAACTCGCGCACCTCCGGCTCGATCGCGAGCATCCTGCGCGGGGTGAAGACCCGGCCGAGGATGCCGCGGTGCAGGTCGTGCAGGGGCGGGTCCTCGAAGAGGATGTTGCCCGGGGGGAAGCGGATGTCCGACCTGATCAGCTCGATGAGCGTGCCGCGGCCCGAGAGGAAGATGTCCGGCTCGCCCATGGCCTTCTCGACGTCGTCGAACCGGCTGACGGCGTAGAAGTCGTACTTGGCGTTGTAGTACAGCGGCACGGAGTCCCGCATCCGCCGCCAGAGCGGGTACGGGTCCGCGTCGATCTCGAAGTCGTACGGGTCGTAGTAGACGTCGCCGGTGGCGTCGCTGGTTTCCGTCGTCACCGTCGTCATCGCCGCGCCCCCGCCAGCGCGGTCGCGCGGGGGCGCCGGTCTGCCGGCGTCCTCGAGGGCGCTGTGATCTCGGATGCGTCCGCCACGGTCCATGCTCCTTGTCGCCGTCCTGCCCGGTGCGCGCCGACGCATGCCCGGCCCAACCGTCTGGCCTGGGCATATCGTGTGTCGGATTACGCCCCCCACAGAATCATCTAATTGTATGGCGCAGTCAACATTGTCTCCGGGGCTGATCTTTACCGGTGGACCACCGTCGACAGGCCCGCACGGCTGGTACAGCATGGGGGCGTGACCGGTGCGTCCGTGCGGGTGGTGCTGCTCCAGATCGCCTGTCCGGACGACGAGTCGCCGGCCGACCGCGGCGCGCGGGTCCTGGCCGATCTGCGCGGGCTCGGCGCGGGCGAGGCCGACCTGGTCGTCCTGCCCGAGCTGTGGCGCACCGGCTACTTCCACTTCGACCGCTACAGCGAGGATGCCGAGGAGCTGGCTGGCCCCACGATCGGCGCGCTGCGGGAGGTGGCGGCCGAGCGCGGCCTGCACATCGTCACCGGCAGCATCGTCGAGCGCGCTCCCGCTGGGGCGCTGCACAACACCACCGCCCTCGCTGGCCCGGACGGAGCCCTCCTCGGCCGGTACCGCAAGATCCACCTGTTCGGTCACGAATCCGCCGAGGCGACGCTGCTGACCGCCGGCGACGACGTGTTCGCCGCGCCGACGTCGCTCGGGGCCGTCGGGCTGGCCACCTGCTACGACCTGCGGTTCCCCGAGCTGTTCCGGCTGCTGGTCGACCGCGGCGCCGAGGTGGTCGTGGTGGTGTCGGCCTGGCCACTGGCCCGCCTGGAGCACTGGGAACTGCTGGTGCGGGCCAGGGCCGTCGAGAACCAGGTCTTCGTCGTCGCCTGCAACGCCGCCGGCCGGCACGGGGGAGTGGAGCTGGCCGGCACCAGCCTCGTCGTCGACCCGTGGGGCACCGTGCTGGCCCGCGCCGGCACCGGCCCGCAGGTCCTGCGGGCGGTGCTGGACCGGGCCAGGCTGTCTGCCGTGCGCGCCGACTTCCCGGTGCTCACCCACCGCCGGCTCGGCCTCTCCTCTCGGGCGCGTGGGTAGATCGACATGGTTCGAGTGATTTGTGAGGTTCGCCACCTGGTGGGGGTCGGGGCGGTCGCGCGACGGGCGGCGGGCGGCGCCTGACACCGCTCCGCGGCCGTCGCCGAGGCGCCCCGGGCAGGTCGGCTGACACGGACAGGCGGGCCGCGGGCCGCGCGCCGCGGGCGTCCCGGAGCTGCCTGGCGGGTGGGTGTTCCCAGGTCAGGGCGGGCCTGCCCGGCTCAGGGCGAAAGCCAAGTTCCTGCTGACTGGAAGTCAAGATCTGGGCCGGTCGGGCCCCAGGTCCGGCTCCCGGCCGCGGGATGTCGACCGACCCCCCCGGGGCGATACCGGTGTCTAGCCGGTCGGCTAGCGTGGCAGTCACGTCCCCGGCGTCGACCGCGGGAGGCGGGGCGCGGCCGGCGCAGGGGGGCATGCCCGGGCGGGGACCGTCCGGTGGGGTGGGCCCACAGGCCGCCTCGGCCGCCGCTCAGACCCATCGGGTGAGTTTGATTCTCGCGAGCGGAGCCGATAGTTTCCTCGCACCGAGAAGGAGCCTTCCGGAAACTGACAGTGACACTTACCTCATCATGATCGGCCGGGGCAGGGCTGGCAGCGCTCGCAGCGCTGCGCCGAAACCGCTGTGGCGATGAGGTTCGGGGCACCGTCGCGGCGCGCGAGAAGAATCGGAAACGCGAATGTCACCCCCGACCCACGGGCCGGCGGGGAGCGGAACCAGTGGCCTCGTCCTCCTGGCTCCGTCGGTCCCGCGGCCTGATCGCCGGCCGACAGCGGCAACGCTGTTCTCGGTAAGGCGAAACGGTCATCCGCGAGTCGCGGGCACGCTGTGTCGTCCCGTGGCTGGCCGGTGTTCCGTCGTGGTTCCCGCGGTGCGTGCTCGCCGGTTTCCGGCAGCGATTCGGTTGCTCCAGCATGCCCAGCCCGACCGGACTCGGTTGATCCGCGTTGTCCGGCCGCCCAGGTAGGACCCGGGCGACCAGGTCGCATCCAGGCGATGCGGCCGGTCGGGATAGCAAGAGGAGGAGATCCGTGAGACCCCGTAGAACTGTCGCGGCCGTCGCTGCCCTCGCAGCGGTGACCGTCTTCGTCGCAGGATGTGGCCGCGACTCGGGCGGCGAATTAGGGAGTGAGGACACTCCCGCCACCCAGGGGTCCACGGCCGCCGCAGCGGGTGACTTCGGTGACCTGAAGGACGTCTGTGGCACCGGCGACCCGAAGGGCGCGCCCGCTCAGGGCGTGACCGCGAGCGAGATCAACGTCGGTGTCTTCAGTGACGTCGGCTTCACCAAGAACTCCGAGTTCGATGACGCCGCCAAGGTGTTCACCTCCTGGTGTAACGAGGCCGGCGGCATCAACGGTCGCAAGATCTCCTACAACCTGCGCGACTCGAAGATCTTCGAGGTCCGGCAGCGGATGATCGAGTCCTGCCGCGACGACTTCGCGATCGTCGGCGGGGGCAGCGCCCTCGACGCCGGTGGGGTCGAAGAGCGGCTCAAGTGCCTGCTGCCGGACATCCCCGCGCAGACGAGCCAGCCGGAGAACATCGGCTCGGACCTGCAGATCGACGCGATCGGCGCCGGGCACTCCTACATCCGTTACGCCGGTTACTTCAACTGGCTGCTGAAGGAGGCCTACCCGGCCTCCGCCGGCGCGGTCGGCATCATCGCCGGTGACTCCCCGGTGACCAAGACCATCGGTGACCAGACCGTCGAGGCCGTGCAGAAGGCCGGCGGGACGGTCGCCTACAACGACCTCTACCCGGCGGCCGGCGTCTCGGACTGGACCCCCTACGCGCAGGCGCTGAAGAGCAAGGGCGTGAAGGGCTTGGTCTTCCAGGGCGACTTCCGCAGCCTCGCGAAGCTCGAGCAGGTGCTGTCGTCGATCGACTACAAGCTCGACTGGATCGACGCCAACAGCAACGCCTACGGATCGGCGTTCGTGGAGCTCGCGGGCGACGCCATCAAGGACCAGAACAACCTGGCCGACCTCAGCGGAGTCGCGCCCCTCGAGGTCGCCGACGAGGTCCCCGCCGTCAAGCAGGTCCTGGACCTCTACAAGAAGTACGCGCCCGACGCGGAGATCACCTTCCCCGCGCTGCGCGCCTTCTCGTCCTGGCTGCTGTTCGCCGAGTCGGCCAAGGAGTGCGGCGACGACCTCACCCGCAAGTGCCTCTACGACACGGCGCGTGAGCAGACCAAGTGGACGGCCGGTGGCCTGCAGGCCTCGGTCGACATCACCAAGGCCGACGCGCCGCTGAAGTGCTTCAACGTCGTGCAGGCCAGCGCGGACGGCTGGAAGCCCGCGGACTTCGACGCCGACACCGGTGTCTTCCGCTGCGACGCGCCCTCCGTCAAGTACACCGGCTCGTACGGCACACCGCTGACCCTGGCCAGCGTCGGCAAGAGCCTGAGCGACCTCAAGTAAATGGAACAGCTGTTCACCTTCGGGATAGTGGGGCTGAGCACCGCCGCGATCTACGCCATCATCGGCAGCGGTCTGGTGCTCACCTACACCACCACCGGCGTGTTCAACTTCGCGCACGGTGCCGCGGGCATGATGGCCGCGTTCGTGTACTGGCAGCTCACCGAGGGCTGGGGGCTGCCGGTACCGATCGCGCTGGTCCTGGTACTGGCCGTGCTCGCGCCCGGTTTCGGCCTCCTGGTCGAACGGGTGGTGCTCCGGCCGGTCCAGGGCCTGGGCGAGGCCGAACGCCTGGTGATGACGGTCGCGATGCTGAGCGGTCTCATCGCGGTCGCCCGGTGGATCTGGGACCCGAACGAGGCGCGGTCGCTGCCGACCTTCTTCGCCGACCGCGCCGCGATCGACATCGGGCCCGCCACGATCACCTGGCACCAGGCCCTGACGATGATCGTCGCGGTGGCGGTCGCGGTCGGCCTGCGCGTCCTGCTCTACGGGACGCGCATCGGCGCGGAGATGCGGGCGAGTGTCGACGACCGGGCGCTGGTGGGCCTCACCGGCGCCAACCCGGTCCGCTCGAACCAGGTCGCCTGGATCCTCGGCACCCAGCTGGCGGCGATCGGCGGCATCCTGATCGCGCCGTCGGTCTCGCTGGACGCCGGCCAGCTCTCGCTGCTGATCGTCAGCGCCTACACGGCGGCCATCTTCGGGCGGCTGCGCAGCCTGCCGCTGACCTTCCTCGGCGCGGTCGTCGTCGGGTGCCTGGAGAGCTATCTGACCGGGTACCTCCCGAGCAACGACTACCTGCCAGGGCTGCGGCTCGCGGCACCCGCGCTGCTGCTGTTCCTGGCGCTGCTGGTGTTCCCGCACCGGCGGCTGCGCGGCCGGGACACGAAGGCACGCCCGGTCGCGGTCCCGTCGGTGCGGGGGACCCTCGTGTTCGCCGGGGCGATCGTGGTGTTCGGGATCGTGCTGGCCTCGGTACTGGGCGAGGGTGACCTGATCACCTACGGGCAGATCTTCTCGTTCGGTGTGATCGCGCTGTCCTACGTCCCGCTCGCGGGTTACGCCGGGCAGATCTCGCTGTGCCAGCTCAGCATGGCCGGCATCGGCGCCGCGGTCTGGGCGCACATGGGTGCCGACGGCGGGATCTGGGCGCTCGCGGCCACCGTGGTGATCTCGGGGGCGGCCGGTGCGCTGGTCGCGCTACCGGCACTGCGGCTCTCCGGCGTGTACCTGGCGCTGGGTACGGCGGCCTTCGCGGTCATCCTCGACCGGTGGATCTTCACCCTTCCCGCGTTCGACCTGTTCGGGGCGAAGATCTCGCTGTACGACGGGGGAACGGTCGACGTGTCCGGGCCGTCGCTGTTCGGCTGGCATCTGGACAGTGGCTCCGAGCTGATGGTGTTCTCCGCGGTCTGGCTCGCGCTCACCACCCTGGCGGTGGCGTGGTTGCGCCGTGGCAGGTTCGGTCGTCAGCTCATCGCGCTGCGGGACAGCGAGGCGGCCTACGCCACCCTCGGTGGCAACCTGCTGCGGTCCAAGGTGGCGGTCTTCGCGATGTCCGCGGGCATCGCGGGCCTCGGCGGGGCACTGTACGGCATGCAGCAGCGGTCGGTCACCGCCGAGCAGTTCGGTCTCGTCGCCGGCCTGCCGCTGTTCCTGATCGCCGTGATCGGCGGCCTCACCTCGGTGGGCAACGGCCTGTTCTCGGGGGCCGCGCTGGGCGGATCGTTCCCGGTGATCTCCGCGGCGGGGACGTTCGCGCAGAACATCACCTCGGTGCTGCCCGGCCTCGCCGGGCTCGGGCTCGCGCGGAACCCCGACGGCGCCGTCCCGGAGATGCGCGCCGGCGCCGAGCCGCTCGGCCGGAACAAGCCCGTCCTGGCCGGGCTCATCGGCGCGCTCGTCGTGCTCTGGGTTCTCCAGCTCGGCGACGTGCTCGACGGCTGGCTGACCTTCAGCCTGGCACTGGTCCTGATTGTCGCGGCCCAGACCTACGCGCAGGTCCGGGAGGCGAAGCCCGTCGAGTCGGACGTCCCCGTCGAATGGTGGGGCGTGCGCCGGGCCTGGCGTCGCGAGGACGAGGAGGTGCTGGCCCGTGGCATTGCTGGAGGTTAAGAACGTGACGGTCGCCTTCGGGGGCGTTCGCGCCCTCGACGGCGTCGCCATCGCGGCCGAGAAGGGGCGGGTCACCGGGCTGATCGGGCCCAACGGGGCCGGCAAGAGCACGCTGTTCGACGTGATCTCCGGGCTGCGCCGGCCGTCGTCCGGGCAGGTGTTCATCGACGGCCACGACGTCACCCGGCTGGGCCCGTCACGGCGCAGCAAGCACGGGCTGGCCCGGACGTTCCAGCGGCTGGAGCTGTTCGGCCGGCTGAGCGTGCGAGACAACCTCCTCGTCGCCGCGGAGCTGGGCCCGGAGCGCCGCAACGCGGCGACCCTGGTCCCCGAGGTACTGGACAGGCTCGGCCTGACCGGCATCGCGGACACCTCCGCCGACACGCTGCCGACGGGCGTCGCCCGGCTGGTGGAGGTGGCCCGGGCGCTGACGGTCCGGCCGAAGCTCCTCCTGCTCGACGAGCCCGCCGCCGGGCAGGACGCCGAGGAGACCGAGCGCTTCGCCGACCTGCTGCGCTCGCTCGCCGCCGACGGGACCACCGTGGTCATCGTCGAACACGACATGGATCTGGTCATGAGCGTGTGCGACGACCTGTACGTGCTCGACCTGGGCAAGGTCATCGCCGCCGGCTCTCCGGAGGAGATCCGGCGCGACGAGCTCGTCCTGGCCGCCTACCTGGGAGACGCGGCATGACACCTCTCCTGGAACTGCGGGACGTCCGCGCCGCCTACGGGAAGATCACCGTCCTGCACGGCGTGAGCCTGAGTGTCGCGGCGGGTCAGGTGGTAGCCCTGCTCGGGCCGAACGGCGCGGGCAAGACGACCACGCTGAAAGTCGCGGCCGGCACGCACCGGGCCGAGTCGGGCCGGCTGCTGCTGGGCGGGCGCGACATGACCGGAGCGAACCCCCGCGATCTGGCGCGCGCGGGGGTCTGCCTCATCCCGGAGGGGCGCGGGGTTTTCCCGAACCTGTCCGTCCGGGACAACCTCCTGATGATGACCTTCACCGGTCGTTCCCGGGAGCAGATCGAGGAGATCGCGTTCGCGCGGTTCCCCATCCTCGCGAAGCGCGCCAACCAGGCCGCGGGAAGCATGTCGGGCGGGGAGCAGCAGATGCTCGCCCTCGCCCGGGGGCTGGCTACCGACCCCGCCGTCCTGCTCCTCGACGAGCTGTCCATGGGGCTGGCCCCGCTGGTGGTCGCCCGTCTCTACGAGCAGGTGGCCGAGATCGCCCAGCAGGGCGTCGCCGTCCTGGTGGTGGAGCAGTTCGCCGCCGCGGTTCTCGGTATCGCCGACCACGCGGCGGTACTGGTGCGTGGACGGGTCGAACGCCAGGGCGCCCCCGACAGCGAGTTGCGCGCCGAACTATCCGCCCTCTATCTGGGGAGTTCCACATGACGTCCACTGACGCGCGCGCGGACCGCTTCGTCCGCGAGCTCGGGGAGTTGAAGATCCCCGACCCGGCGGCCGGCCGGCCTCAGCTGTGGGTACGGCTCGGGGTGGCGTTCATGGTGGTCGGCGCCGCTCTCGGCGTGACGGCGTACGCGATGTCGCACGGCACCCGGGACCCGCTCGTCCAGCGCGACGCCCTCGCGCTCGGCCTGGGCGGCGTGGTCGCGAGCGTGGTGGGGGCGGCGCTGTTCCTGCGCTACTCCCTGACCGGCTTCCTCCGGTTCTGGATGGCCCGCCAGTCCTACGACCTCGCTCAGCTCGGCGACCGGCTGGCCGGGGTCGAGGCCGTCACCGCCCCGGCGGCCCCGGCGGCCCCGGCTGCCGCGGCTGCCGCGAACGGTGCGGTCGCCACCTCGGCGGCCGAGCCCGCCGCGGAGCAGCCCGCCGCCGCCGAGGCGCCGGTGGAGACGCCCGAGGCAGCGGCCTCCGAGACGGCGGCGCCGGCCGCGGAGCCGGCGACGAAGGAGTCCGTCTCGACCTGACCTGGCGGTCCTGAAAAGGCTTGCGGCCAACGACATCGTCGTTGGCCGCAAGCCTTTTCGCGTTCCCGGAGCCGTCTGGCCAGGCCTTCCGCCATTGCGGACCCACCCATATTCATGACATTATGCTGCCGTCAAAGCTTGCCGACCGGAGATGGGGGAAATGGTGCGCGCTCGTGTAGCCGGTGCCGAGGGGGTCGCGTGGGGGATGAGGGCCGACTGCCCGCGGGCCGTGACGCTACGCCCGCGCCGTCCGTTCCGCTACGAGTCCTCATGATCGGCCGTCCGACCGGACGCCGGTCCCGACGGCTGCTGGTGGTTGTTCCCCTCGCCCTGGCCGGGCTGCTCGCGGCGGCCTGCGGCGGGAGCGACCCGGCGCCGGGTACGGCCGCGGCGGCGGCGAACGACCTCTCCGGTGTCACACTGCGTTTCGGTGACCAGATCAACGGGGTCCGCTCCGTGCTGGAGGCCTCCGGCGAGCTGGACGACGCACCGTACAAGATCGAGTGGAGCCAGTTCCAGGGCGGTGGCCCCACGGTGATCGCGGCGCAGACCGGCGGGGACGTCGACCTCGGGGTGATGGGCGAGACCCCGGTGGTGTTCGCCCAGGCCGCGCACAGCCCGGTGACGGTCGTCGGGGCCGCCCGGATCGTCGACCCGGCGAAGTCGAACTTCGCGCTGGTCGTGAAGAAGGACTCGCCGATCCGGTCCGTCGCGGACCTGCGCGGCGCGACGATCCTCAACAGCCAGGGCACGGTGTCGCAGTACCTGGTCGCGAAGGCGCTGGAGAAGGGCGGCCTCACGACCGACGACGTGAAGCTGGTGAACCTCCAGCAGGGCGCGCAGGCCGCCTACGACCGCGGCGACATCGACGTCATCGCCAGTGGGGGACCGCCCCTGGCGATGACCCTGGCCAGGGGGACCGACCGGGTCCTGATGACCGGCGCGGGTGTGCTGCCCGGAGTCAACTACCTGGTCGCACGGAACGGCGCTCTCTCCGATCCCGGCCTCAGCGATGCCATCGGTGACTTCCTCGGCCGGCTCACCCGGGCGCAGGACTGGTACAACGCCCACCCGGACGCCGCCATCGCGATCGTGAAGCCCACCTACAAGGTGGACGACACCGTCGCCCGCGCGATCATCGACCTCGCGCCCCTGCACTACGTGCCGATCGACAGGACGGTCACGGACACCCACCAGCGCGAGGCGGACTTCTTCGCCGACCAGGGCGTGCTGAAGGCGAAGATCGACACGTCGACGGTCTTCGACGACCGTTACAACCCGATCGTCAACGCGGTGGCCCAGGGCCGGCCTGGTCCGTCATGACCGACCTGCTGCCCTCGGGTGCGTCCCGCGCCGGGGCGCCCGACCTGGCCGGCGGGGGGCCTGGTCCGGCCGGGGCGGCCGCCGCTCCAGGCGCCGGGGCGGACCTGCCGCCGGTGCCCGGACTCGTCCGCCCGCGGGCGTCACGGCGGCACGCGCACGGGCGCGGGGCGTCACTGGCGCTGCGCGCTCTGCTGCCCCTCATCCTGTTCGGCCTGTGGTGGTGGGGCACCGAGGCGGGCTGGATCTCGTCCGACGTTCTCGTCTCACCCCCGCGGATGGTCGAGACCTTCGGTGACCTGGTGCGCGAGGACAAGCTGTTCCACCAGGTGTCGGTGTCGCTCGGCCTGGCCCTGCGCGGGGCGCTGTTCGGGGCAGCGGCCGGTTTGCTGTTCGGTGTCGTCGCCGGCCTGTGGCGGATCGGCGAGGAGCTGCTCGACGCGGTGCTGCAGATGCTGCGGACCATTCCCTTCCTGGCGGTCGTGCCGCTGTTCATCGTCTGGCTCGGCATCGGCGACCTGTCGAAGGTGCTGCTGATCTCGCTCGCCACGCTGTTCCCGATGTACCTGAACACCTACAACGGCGTCCGCAACGTGGACCGCCGGCTCATCGAGGCCATGGAGGTGTTCGGCCTGCGCGGGGCCCGGCTCGTGCTCACAGTGATCATTCCGCTGGCGCTGCCGTCGATCCTCACCGGGCTGCGGTACTGCCTCGGGATCTCCGTCCTCGCGCTCATCGCCGCCGAGCAGATCAACTCCAGCGCCGGCCTCGGCTACCTCATGTACCAGGCGCAGTCGATGCAGCAGGTCGACGTCCTGGTGGTGGTGCTGGCCATCTACGCCGTGCTCGGGCTCCTGTCGGACCTGGTGGTCCGGGTGCTCGAACGTCTGCTGATGCCGTGGCACCGCGGCCTGGCCGTCCGATGAGCCGCTCGACGAGCGCGGACCCGGCGGCGCCGCCACGCCCGGACACCGGCGCGCAGGCCGGTGCGGACACCGGCCCGCCGCCCGGCGGTGAGCTGGCCGTACAGGTCCGGGCGGCCCGTAAGACCTTCGAACGCCCGGTGCTCGACGGGGTGGATCTCGCCATCCACGCCGGCGAGTTCGTGGCGCTGCTCGGTGCCAGCGGCAGCGGCAAGACCACACTGCTGCGCATCCTCGCCGGCCTCGAGGCCGCCGACGACGGCGCGGTCTGGGTGCCGCCCACCCGCACCGTCGTCTTCCAGGAGCCCCGGCTGGTGCCGTCGCAGAAGGTCTGGCGCAACGTCGTCGTCGGGCAGCGGGGTGGTCGCGGCGCGCGCGAGGCGGCCCGCGCCGCCCTCGCCGAGGTCGGGCTGGCCGAATGGGCGGACGCCTGGCCGTCCACGCTCTCCGGCGGCCAGGCCCAGCGGGTCGCGCTGGCCCGGGCACTGGTGCGCGAGCCGCGGCTGCTTCTGCTCGACGAACCGTTCGCCGCGCTGGACGCGCTCACCCGGATCAGGATGCGCGAGCTCATCGGCGAGCTCTGCGCCCGGCACCGGCCGGCCGTGCTCCTGGTCACCCACGATGTCGACGAGGCCGTCGTCCTCGCCGACCGCGCCGTCGTGCTGACCGACGGCCGGATCTCGCTCGACCGGCCGATCGGCCTGCCCCGCCCGCGCGCCGTGGGCGACGCGGGTTTCGCGCAGGCCCGCCGCCTGCTGCTCGAGGAGCTGGGCGTCCACGAGTCGCGGCAGGCCGAGGGCCCGATCCCCGGCACGACCGAGAACGGCAAGCCTGTGGATGCCCGGGAGCCCCCGGGCTTTACTACCTGACTACCTGTTCCGCGGCGCGGGCGCGTGGGCGCCCGGCCGACCGAGATGTGGAGGAGACACCATGGTGATCGACCTGACCGGCGGTCTGAGCGACGACCGCGAGTACGTGTTCCCCGCCCAGCCCGACAACCCGGACATGCGCGAGTCGGTCAACGCGTGGGTGTGGGACGACGGCGTCGAGTTCGGGTTACCCCGGATCGGCATCGAGGCCCCCGCGGACCAGTGGGACACCCACGACATCCAGGTGAACATCGCGTTCGCCGGCGGCCGGGTGCTCAACATGTACGGCCCCAGGAAGGTGCACGACCCGCTGGGCGCGGACGGGAAGGCCCGCGTCCTGGGCGCGGGGCCGCTGTCCTTCGAGCTGGTCGAGCCCTACCGGCACTGGAGGATGCGGCTGGAGGGCCCCGCCGTGGTGACCTCCGCCGAGGATCAGATCGGCGGCTGGAAGCGTGGCGTCACCGGCGGGCCGACGGTCGAGGTGTCCCTCGAACTGGACATCAGGCCCGCGGTGCCGCCGTGGGAGAACGGCTCGCTCCTCGAGGAGGCCGGTCGGGTCCTCGCCACCCAGGAGGAGGGCGACCTGATGGGCGGCCCCCGCTTCGAGCAGCTCTCCCGGGTGACCGGCCACCTGCGGGTCGACGACGAGGTCCACGAGCTCAACGGCGGCGGCCTGCGGATCCGTCGCGCGGGCATTCGCCGGCTCGCCACCTTCCGCGGGCACGTCTGGCAGTCGGCGCTGTTCCCGAGCGGGCGCGCGTTCGGCGTGTGCCTCTACCCGCCGCGGGCCGACGGCAAGCCGACCTTCAACGAGGGCTTCCTCTTCGAGGGCGACGGCGCGCTCATCCCGGCCCGGGTCGTCGACGCGCCCTGGCTGCGCGAGCTGCGGCCCACCGGCGAGGACGTCTCCGTCACCCTCGAGACCGAGGACGGCCGGACGGCGACGATCCACGGCGAGTCGCTCCTGTCGACCTTCGCGGTGATGGGCGCGGACATCGGCTCCCAGCGCCTGAACCTGCAGCAGGCCATCTCCCGCTACACCTGGGACGACGAGACCGCGAACGGCATGATGGAACGCTCCAGCGTGAGCGACACGGTCGCCCGGTGACCACGGCCACCTCCGGCGCCGCCGGGCCCGGGTTCGGCCGGGAGTCGACGGCGCCGGAGGCGGCCCGTAGATGGCCCGCGGGTCGGGCTCCGACTGTCGCTGGCTCGGTCAGCCGCCGACAGCGGAGTTCTGCGCCGCGGTGACGATGGTCCTGGCGTCAGCGGGTGTCAGGAACCCGCGGAACACCGACGTCCAGGCCGCCGCCCGCACCTTGTTCACGTAGTCGGTGTGGGTCGGGTAGAGCTGGCGAAGCACGGGCTCCGCGGTCTGCGGCGCGGTCGGGTTCGACGGGTCGCCCGCGTTGTGCCGGTCCCAGGGATCGGCGTCGCCGTTCCACGGGTCGGTCGCGCCGAACAGGCCGCAGAACAGCGCCGCGGCACCCTCGGCGTAGCGCTGTCCGGTCAGGGTCCTGGTGGGCACCGTCACGTCCGGAAGCCGGATGCCACCGCGGGCCAGCCCGGTGGCCGGGTCACGGACCGGCGCGTTGCCCTGCATGGTGAGGAGCGCGCCGGTGGCCGGCGCGGGCCCGCCCCGCATCCACCGGTTCACGGCCGACAGGGCGGCGTTCAGGGAGTAGTGCGCCGGGCCGTCGTTGATCGGCGCCGTGCCGGCCCCGCAGTCCCGGGACGGAACGGGCTTGCCGAACATGCGCTCGTACACGGGCTGCCCGGTGGTGAGAAGCCACTGGTCGGCATGGGAGGTGCCGGCGAGTTCCCAGGTGTGCACGGTCGCCGAGTCCGGCTGCCGGGCGGTCACATGGAACGTCATGTCGGTCTCGGTCAGCACGACGAAGGTCGGCACCCTCAGATCGGTGCGGATGAGGGTCGGATTGGGCATCGTCTCCGCCGGGTCGGCGTTCAGCGGGGGCGGTGCCGCCATGTTGCTGTGGATGAGATAGCCGTCGTACACCCGGGCCACCGGAGCCACCGCGTTGACGTAGGTCGTCAGGCGCATCGCGGACTGCGACTCACCCACGCCGAGCAGCTTCGTGAACCTGAGTTTCCCGAGCGGGTTCGGCCCGTCCGGGGTGCGCAGCGCCTGCGCCGCCTGCGAGAAGATGTCGTACGAGTACTGGTCGCCGGGGTGGTTGAGGGTCCCGTACCGGGCCTGGTCCCAGGCCTTGAGGCCGGGGTAGTCCCCCGTCGCGTTGACGCCGAGCTGCTGGGCGGAGACGCCGACGTAGGCGTAGCCGGAACGCAGGATCTCCTCGCGCATGGTCGTCCAGTCCGCCTGCGCGTCGATGCCGCCGCTGACGTTGAACCACTCGACCAGGACGGTCCCGTTGAACTTCGCCGGGTCCGACGGGTAACGGACCAGCATCCGACTCTGGTACGGGGCCTGCGTGCCCGGTGTCACCTGCCATCTGCCATCCGAGCCGAACGTGCCGTTCCTGTTGTAGGCGGTGGCCGTGCCGCCGAACAGGAACTCCCGCTCCACATACCCCTTGGTGGCGAGGAGCGCCGGATCCTCCGCCTGGAACGGGAAGCCGTGACTACCGGCCGCCGGCACGGTGATCGTCGGGGACGCGGTGGCGCCCGCTCCGGCGCCCGCCCCGGGCGCCGCGGTCGCGGCCGGGCCGCAGACCGCGAGCACCGCGGACATGCAGGCCGCCGCGGCGAGCAGCGCGGTGACGCGCCTGCCCGGTAATCGTGGAAAGGGCATGTGAAACCTCCACCGATTTTCCGTCCTGAGATGGGAGACGGCAATTCTTGCGTCAACCTGATCCGAGGTCCCGGGCTCATCCGATGGCTGGCACCGAAGTGCCATTTCTCGACGGCGTCCTTTCCACTCCACCGCCGGTGTTCGCGGGCTTTTCGTTGCGCGGGGAAAGGCTCGCCTTCGGCGCGGAGAATGACCCGGGCCGGCGAGGGCCAACAGGTCGAAATCGGCGTCGGGGTTGTCGAGGAGCCGGATGCCACAGCGCACGGGACGATGACCCCGCTCGGCGCCCGACTCGCCTGGAACAGAGGACCTCCGGTCGCGGTTTTGCCAGTACATGACCGACTCACCGTTCGACCCGCACGCGCTGCTCGCGCAGAGCCGGCTCGGTGTCCTGGCCACGATCAGATCGGACGGCCGTCCGCAGCTGTCGCCCGTCCTGCCGTTCTACGAGAGGCAGTCCGGTGTCCTCTACGTGTCCATGACCGAGGGACGGGCCAAGACGGCAAACCTGCGACGGAATCCGTGGGCCGCGCTGGAGGTCACGAGCCCCGACGGCTGGTCGTGGGCGACCGCGGAGGGCCCGGTGACCCTCACCGGGCCGGGAGCGGACCCGCGCGGCCCCGAGGTCGAGGCACTGGTGAACTACTACCGGGCCGCCGCCGGAGAGCATCCGGACTGGCATGAGTACCGCTCGGTCATGGTCTCCGAACGCAGGGTGCTCATGGCGATGACAGTCGAACGCGTGTACGGACAACGCCTCGGCTGACTCCCGCCGCACAGGCCCGGCCGCCCCCTGGCGTGGGAGCGGGCCCTGATCACTCAGGTAGCAAATCCCCTTCAAAGGCGGGGCGGATCGCCGCCTCGCGGCTCAGGCTGTGCCGGTGGACCGAGATCCCGACGCCATCAGTCTCGTTCCGGCGCAGCGAGAGGCCCGATCCCGACCGCCCGAGGGGCCCGATCCGGGGACCGGCGCACCGGAGCAGGCCCGTGACCCGGTACTGACCTATGGAAGGGAGGACGACGACACCCCACGCCCATGGAGCCGGCACGACCGGACAATGGAACGGACCGGCGTGCTCGCGATGACCCGGCGGCTGCCAGGGCTGCTCCGGCTGGCCTGGTCGCTGGCCTGGGAGGCCGACCGGATCGGTCTGGTCACCATGGTCGGCCTGCGAGTTCTGTCCGGGTTGGTCGAGGCCGCCGGCCTGCTCGCCGTCGCCGGCGCGCTGACGGCGGTGCTCAGCGAGGGGCCGACCCCGCAGCGGCTGCACGACGCGATTCCCGCGCTGGTCCTCGTCGTCGGCGCCGGCGTCGTCCGGACGGCGATCTCCCTGGTCACCAGCCTCCTGCAGAGCCGCTTCGGGCCCAGAGTCGACCGCGTCTCGATCGTGCGGCTACTCGACCTGGCCACCCGGACGTCCGTGATGTCCTTCGACGACCCCCGGTTCGTCGACGATCTTGATGCGGCCGAGCGGGGTGCCGCCAGCGGGCGTCAGCTCGTCGACAACGCGGTCAACGTGTTCACCTCGGGGGTGCAGATGGTCGCCGCCGGCAGCGTCCTGGGTGTGTTGCACCCGCTCCTGCTGCCGCTGCTGGTGCTCTCGATTCTGCCGGACGGCTGGGCGACGGCGCGTTCGGCGCGGCTGGCGCACGCCTCCTGGCTCGGGCGCATCCGCAAGATCCGGCGTCAGTTCATGCTGCGCAACCACATGACCGACCGGGACTGCTCCGCGGAGATCCGCTCGTTCGGCCTGAACCGCTTCCTGCTGGACGAGTACATCGCGCTGGCCCGGGAGAACGAGGCCGAGCAGGTGCGCGTCGCCCGGGGCCAGGCGCTGTACCGGCTGACCGGGGAGGTCGTGTCCGGACTCGCGCTGGGGGCCGTGTACGTGACGCTGGTCCTCCTGCTCAACGCCGAGATCATGCCGCTCGCCGCCGCGGGTACGGCGGTCCTGGCCATCCGGAACGGGCGCGGCGCGCTGTCCTCGGCGCTCGACAGCCTGAACAGCGCCTTCGAGAACTTCCTGTACTTCGGGGAGTACCGGTCGTGGATCGCGGAGGCGGCCCGCCGGGTACCGGCGCCACGCGGCGACATGGCGCCGGCCGAACCGGCGCTCGTCCGGGTCGACGCCGCCACCTACACCTACCCGCACACCGACACCCCGGCGCTGCGCGGGGTCACCGTCGAGCTGCGGCGCGGCCAGGTCGTCGCGTTCGTCGGCGCCAACGGCAGCGGCAAGTCCACCCTCGCGAAGATCCTCGCGGGCCTGTACGAACCGGACGAGGGGACGGTCAGCTGGGACGGGGTCGACCTGGCCCAGGTCGACCCGGACAGCGTCCGGGCGCGGGTCGGTCTGATCCCGCAGCAGTACACACAGTGGCCGATGTCGGCCCGGCTCAACATCGCCGTCGGGAACATCGACCGGCTCGCCGTGGACGGCCCGGACAGCGTGATCCCGGCCGCGACGGCCACCGGCGCGGCCGAGGTGATCGAGAAGCTGCCGTATGGCTACGACACCTCGCTGGCCCGGCAGTACAACTCGGGGCACGACCTCTCCGGCGGGCAGTGGCAGCGGATCGCCTGCGCGCGGGCGGTCTACCGGGACGCCCCGTTCCTCATCGCGGACGAGCCGTCCGCGGCCCTCGACGCCCGCGCCGAGCAGGCGCTCTTCGACCTGATCCGCGAGCAGGGGCGGGACAGGGTGGTCCTACTGATCACCCACCGGCTGGCCAGCGTGCGCACCGCCGACCGCATCTACGTCCTCGACGAGGGCCTGGTCGTCGACGACGGCACGCACGCCGAGCTGATGACCCGCCCCGGCATCTACCAGGAGCTGTTCAACCTGCAGGCACGACAGTTCGTCGACCTGCCGGATCCGGCGGCGCCAATGCCCTGACGGCCCGGTGGGCGCGCGGACGCCAGTCGCTCGGCGGTGGTACCGCGGAGCGCGGGTCCGCGCCGTCGGCTAGCATGCCCCGCATGCTCGCGCGGATGAACTTCTGGTGGCCCGTCACAGTGGCGGCCCACTCCCACCGCGCGTAGATCTCTCCCGCGGCCGCCCTGTCCGGCGGCCGCCGTTGTTTCCCATCCCGGGGGCAGGGCTGATCGCCGAGTCCAGGCGACCGCCCGGCGACCGAGGAAACGACCATGGAACTGCTCCGCCACCTGCTCGGCGCGCTCACGGCAAACCGGGACCCCGGCCCGTTCGCGCTGCTCCGCCGCGAAGGCGCCGATCATCTCGATGTCCTCACCGGGGACGTCGAGGTCGCCTCCCGGCTGGCCGACATCCCGCTGCCACCGGGGCCGGCCGGGCCGCGCACGCTGGCGCTCGTGCCGTTCCGGCAGATCGTCGAACGCGGCTTCGCCTGCGTCGACGACGGCGCCCCGCTGGAGTGCCTGCGGGTCAACGGGCACGAGCGGGTGCCGCTGCCGGCCGCCCTCGCGGCTCTGCCGGCGGGCGCCGTGACCGCCACCGGCGGGCGGTTCGACATCGGTGACGAGCGTTACGCCGAGATCGTGGGCGAGGTGCTCCGCGACGAGATCGGTCGCGGGGAGGGCGCGAACTTCGTCATCCACCGCACCTACACCGCCTCGATCGCGGGCCCGCCGCTGACCGCCGCGCTCACCGCGCTGCGCCGCCTGCTCACCGGCGAACGGGGCGCCTACTGGACGTTCCTCGTCCACACCGGGACGCGCATCCTGGTCGGGGCCACCCCGGAACGCCACGTCAGCGTCGACGCCGGCCTGGTGCAGATGAACCCGATCTCCGGCACCCACCGGCTGCCGGCCTCCGGGCCCGACCGCGACGCCCTGCTGCGGTTCCTGGCCGACCGCAAGGAGATCGACGAACTGTTCATGGTGCTCGACGAGGAGCTGAAGATGATGGCCCGGGTCGCCGAGCACGGCGGGCAGGTGCTCGGGCCGTACCTCAAGGAGATGTCGCACCTCGTCCACACCGAGTACCTGCTGGCCGGGCGGGGCCGCCTCGACGTCCGGGAGGTGCTGCGCGAGACGATGTTCGCCCCGACCGTCACCGGCAGCCCGCTGGAGAACGCGTTCCGGGTGATCGCCCGGCACGAGGGCCGCGGCCGGCGCTACTACGCCGGCGTGCTCGCCCTGCTCGGTCGGGACGAGGCGGGCGCGCAGACCCTCGACGCGCCGATCCTGATCCGGACCGCGGAGATCTCGCCCGGCGGGGACCTGCGCGTGCCGGTCGGCGCGACTCTCGTCCGCCACTCCACCCCGGCTGGCGAGACGGCGGAGACACACACCAAGGCTGCCGGGGTGCTCACAGCCCTGGGCCTGCGCCCGCCCGCCACCGGCGCGGCCCTGGCCTCGGGCGCCGTCAGGGACGTGGCTGCCCCCGTCGGCGCGGGCGTCCCGCTGGGAGCCGATCCGGAGATCGCCGCCGTGCTCGCCGGCCGCAACCTCGGCCTGGCCCGGTTCTGGATGGCGGAACGCGCCCCGGCGCCGAACCCCGGCCCCGGGCTGGCAGGCAGGTCGGCGCTCGTCGTCGACGGCGAGGACACCTTCACGGGGATGCTCGCCCACCAGCTGCGCGCACTCGGCCTGACGGTCACCGTGCGGCCGTGGCACTCGGCCGGGGACACCGCCCGATTCGACCTGGTGGTGCCCGGCCCCGGCCCGGGAGATCCAACAGTGCATGCCGACCCCCGGATGGCGGCGATGCGCGGTGTCGTGGCCGACCTGCTGGCGCGGCGGCGGCCGATGCTCGCGATCTGCCTTGGCCACCAGCTCCTCGCCGGCCTGCTCGGGCTGCGCCTGCGCCGCCGGGAGGCCACCTACCAGGGGCTGGCCCGCGAGATCGACCTGTTCGGCCACCGGCGCCGGGTCGGTTTCTACTCCACGTTCACCGCGGAGTTCGACCAGGACGAGATCCTCACCCCCCACGGTGTGGTCCAACTCGCCCGCGACCCCGCGGGCGTTCGGGACCCCGCGGGCGTTCGGGACCCCGCCGGCAACCCGGACGACCGGCGGGACGAGGCGGTGCACGCGCTGCGTGGGCCGACCTTCGCCGGGCTCCAGTTCCACCCGGAGTCGGTGCTCAGCCTGGACGGCCACGAGGTTCTGCGCGACCTGCTGACGGACCTGCTGCTCGTTCCCGTGCGCCTGGCCTGATCGCGCGTCCGTCACACGCCACACCGTCTACTCGCCCTTTTGGCGTCCTTCTCGCCGTTTCGGAATCGGATCCGGCCCGATTCACCCTCGAAACGGCGAGAAGGACACTAAACGACAAGCAGTTCTATTCGTGACCCCGGCCCGGGGCCCGGGCCCGGATTTCGGTTCGTCCCGCGATCGGGTCGGGCTGGTCACTCGACGACGTAGCGGCGGGGGATCCAGGTCTGGCTGTCGATCGGCGGGCGCTTGTAGGCCCGGTCCTGGCGGGGCGGCAGGTCGACGGCGGGGTACGGGAGGGCCTCGTAGGGCACCGTCGACAGCAGGTGGCTGATCAGGTTCAGCCGGGCGCTGCGCTTGTCGTCCGCGTCGACCACGTACCACGGGGCCTGCCGGATGTCGGTGTAGGCGAACATCTCGTCCTTGGCCTCGGCGTAGTCGACCCAGTGGGCACGGGCCTGCAGGTCCATGTCGGAGAGCTTCCAGCGCTTCTCCGGGTTCTTGATCCGGTCCGCGAACCGGCGCTCCTGCTCGGCGTCGCTCAGCGAGAGCCAGTACTTGACCAGGGTCAGCCCCGACCGGACCAGCGCGCGCTCCAGCTGGGGGCACGTCCGCAGGAACTCCTCGTATTCCTCGTCGGTGCAGAATCCCATCACCCGTTCCACCCCGGCGCGGTTGTACCAGCTCCGGTCGAAGAACACGATCTCGCCGCCCGCCGGCAGATGGGTGATGTAACGCTGGAAGTACCATTGGGTGCGTTCCCGCTCGGTCGGCGTGCCGAGGGCGACGACCCGGAAATGGCGGGGGTTGAGACGTTCGGTGATGCGTTTGATGACGCCGCCCTTGCCGGCGGTGTCCCGGCCCTCCATGATGACGGCGACCCGCCGCCCGGAGTGGACGATCCATTCCTGCATTCGCACCAGTTCGGTCTGCAACCGGGCCAGCTCCTTGTCGTAGGCCGTTCTCGACAGGCGCTCCGGGGTCACGTCGGCGGGCATAGCGGCAACTGTCGGCCGCGGCGCCCGGCCTGTCAACGCCCGTACCCGGGCGGTTACCAGAGGCGGCTACCAGAGATGGTCGAAGACCTACGGTGCCGTCGAGGAGCTCTCGGATCATGTCCGCGTGGCCGTTGTGCCGGGCGTACTCCTGGATGCGGACTGCCCTCGACCGCCGGGTCGTACCAGATCCGTCCCAGGCCGGGCTTCGCCTCCAGGATCCGGCTGAACCAGTTCCGCTCGGTCTCCGCCAGGTGACAGACCAGGCCGTGCAGGGACAGCGGCGACGTGGCCACCGGCCTGGCTCTGCGCAGGTCGTCGCTCAGCCCGTCGCACTTCGTCAACAGGGTCGACCGGTGGAACTCGAGCCAGCCGTCGAGCAGCTCCCGTTCGTCCTGGAGGTAGGTGAGGCGAGCCCTGGCGGGCGGCTCCGGTTCGTCAGCCACCAACCGCTCCTTCGCGCGACGCGGTCGGCAGGTCATGGGCCCGGGCGCGGGCGTAGGGCTCGAACACGGTCGCGATGTGCGCCTGTTCCGCGGCGGACTTCGGCCGTTGCAGCTCGGTAGAGGTGGGGAAGCTCGGCCCGGGCGGTCACCGCGTCCCGGGGAAGCCGGGCAGCGGCCGGTAACAGGCGGTCGGGGAGCCTTCGCCGGGCTCGGCGGCGGGTGGGGGCGGGG
>NZ_JALKFY010000320.1:0-240 GCF_023242985.1 Frankia sp. Mgl5
GTATGCAACGCAGCGGAGACCTTGCTCCTTCACCGCGACTGGCCCCATTCCCATTCCGCTTCTCTGCTGCAAAGATTGTCTCAGGCCGGCGTGCAGCTGCGAGCATGTCCGATCACGCGCGAAAATCATGCAAATCTGCAGCAACTGCTCTCCCCCGCATCATCTGAAGACTGGGACACTGAATACCTGGATTTGATTCTTTCCGTCCGAACCGTGGACGGATTAGACGAAGCCCTGCAG
>NZ_JALKFY010000321.1:0-240 GCF_023242985.1 Frankia sp. Mgl5
GGGAAATACCCACCTCTACCGGGGACAGATCGACGATGCCAACTACCTGATGACTCAGATGGATTCCAAGTGGCTGGTGGTTGCCCTCTCGTTCCCACGCTATTCGCAAGAGACGATTTCCTTTGCGAAAGCTGCCAGAGAGAAGGGAGCCAAAATTCTTGCCCTAACGGATGATGTGCTCTCGCCGATCGGACCCATCGCCGATTTGCTGATCAAGGTCTCGGCGCCCGCTCCCACCGC
>NZ_JALKFY010000322.1:0-240 GCF_023242985.1 Frankia sp. Mgl5
GTACATTTGAGCTGCACTACGCTGCCCGTTCGCGCGAGGAGTGCCCCTTTTTTCAGGAGATAGGCGCCCGCTACGGTGAGCAGAGCAGGTTTTATTTTTCCAGTGAACAAGAACGGTTGACTCCCGGCAGCATGGCCGACTTTTCGATGGGCACGCACCTCTATTTTTGCGGTCCGGCTGCGATGGTAAGCCAGTTTCGTGAGGCTGCCCTGGCATACGGCTATCCTGGCGGGTCAATCC
>NZ_JALKFY010000323.1:0-239 GCF_023242985.1 Frankia sp. Mgl5
GCAATAGGCTTCCCTGTGGGACAGGGCCGTGGAAAAACGGATTGTCGGTAAAGGAGTAGCCGAACTGCTTCTCACAAAGGCCTTGCAGCGGACAGGCGGCGCATTTCTCTTCATCTCCGCGAAACCAAGCGGTGTATGTATCTTTATCGAATCCGTCGAACACAAGCGCGTGGCCTTGCTCGCATTCCGGCTTTCCTTCGGGGGAACAGTGTTCGGGAATTTTCGTGTTTGTCTTGAAC
>NZ_JALKFY010000324.1:0-239 GCF_023242985.1 Frankia sp. Mgl5
TTTCCATACAGGGCGAGCAGATCGGTATCGGCAAAGCGCTCCTTTGTATCGGGATTGTCGAAGCCCCAGCCGTTGAGAAAGTGGACGGAACCGATCACATGATCCCAGGGATACCGCTGGATCACCGATGCCAGCACCGCTTCACCGCCGGGGAAATAGTCCAGTTCAATGCCCAGCTTCAAGCCAACCCCGTCCGCCTCCCAGCATTCTTTCTGGGATTGGATAAACGCGACATACTC
>NZ_JALKFY010000325.1:0-239 GCF_023242985.1 Frankia sp. Mgl5
GTTGATGCTCATGCGGGCGGTGAGCCTCTGCGGATTATTACCGGAGGGATTCCACCGCTCAAGGGCGAAACCATTCTGGAAAAACGAGCCTATTTTCGCGAGCACCTGGACCTTATTCGCCGGGTGTTGATGTACGAACCGCGCGGTCATCACGGGATGTACGGGTGTGTCATGACACCGCCTGTCAGTCCCGATGCCGATTTTGGCGTGTTGTTTATGCATAATCAGGGCTTCAGTAC
>NZ_JALKFY010000326.1:0-239 GCF_023242985.1 Frankia sp. Mgl5
GTTAACGGTACAGAGAAGCGGAACGGGGTAGGTAGCAGCCAGGTGAATGGCGAGCAAGCCGCCCATGGAAAAGCCGATCACCACGATTTGGTAGGCTCTCATGGAAAGGCGCTTGTACGCTTCTTCCGCTGAGAAAAGCCAGTCGTGGCGTTTGCTTTTTGCGAGCTCGCTGCGCCCTAGTCCGTGCCCTTCCAGTGTGGGACATTCAATCATATAACCGAGGTCACGCAGTTTGTGGG
>NZ_JALKFY010000327.1:0-239 GCF_023242985.1 Frankia sp. Mgl5
GGGCATTCCGGCCGTGGTCGTCGCGATCGTCGTGTTCCGCGTGCTGCCCGCATCGTTTCGCGAAGCGCGGTTCCTCGACGAGCGCGAGAAGCAGATCGTCGCGGCCGCGCTGGAGCGCGAGAAGCCGGCGCAGGCCGAGCACGGTCAGCCGTGGAAGGCGCTGCTCGATCCGCGCGTGATGCTGTTCGCGGCAACCTACATGCTGATGTCGACGTCGTTGTACGGCGTCACGTACTGGT
>NZ_JALKFY010000328.1:0-239 GCF_023242985.1 Frankia sp. Mgl5
GTTTCTGGCCGGTGTGAGCCTGGCGGTAGCAGCGATACCGGAAGGATTGCCTGCGATTGTGACGATTGCGTTGGCTTTGGGCGTACAGCGAATGATCAAGCGAAACGCCATCGTCCGGAAGCTGCCTTCGGTAGAGACATTGGGCTGTGCATCGGTGATCTGCTCCGACAAAACGGGAACTCTGACGCAAAATAAAATGACCGTCACCCATCTATGGCACAGCGATGAAGTATTTCAAG
>NZ_JALKFY010000329.1:0-239 GCF_023242985.1 Frankia sp. Mgl5
CTCCACCAGTTTTTTTACCATCTGGACATATTCCTGGACAAAAGCCTGCCGCTCTTCCTGATTTTTCAAGCGAACAGCCGTTTCCAAGGTGGCGCTGGGCACGTCGGTGCTTTCATCCGATCGTTCCATCAGCAGCAGCGCATCACGCTTGATTCGCTCCGATGTGGTAATCAGATGCGACAGCGAGCCTTGATCTTTCATCTTCTTTACCGTTTCCGGGTTCCAGTTCAGCGACTCGG
>NZ_JALKFY010000812.1:0-33829 GCF_023242985.1 Frankia sp. Mgl5
GGCCAGCACGGTCGCGCCGTCGGCGGCCAGGCGGGCGGCAACGGCGCGACCGATGCCGCTCGACGCGCCCGTGACCACCGCGACCCGGCCGGCCAGCGGGCGCACGACTCCGGCCGCGCCGGCCGCGCCGGTCACCTGGCCGGCCGGCGGGTTCGGTTCCCCGGTGGTGGTTGTCATGCGGTGGTCTGGGGCTCGTAGACGAGGATCGCGTCCGGCAGCGGGGGAGCGGTGTCGTAGCTGAGGCAGATGTCCTCGGGGATGCGGGTGAGGTCGGTGCCGCGCAGATAGTCGCGCATCGTCGTGCCGGTGCACTCGGAGTCGACGTTCACCGAGCCCACGTGGTTCACGACGTCGTCGTAGTGCACGGTGCGGAAGTCGATGCTGAACCGGGTGCGGCCGGAGGTGTTCGGCACCGAGGAGTGGAGCTGGTTACCGGAGAAGACCAGCATTCCGCCGGGGGGCGCGACGACCCGAGTCTGCGGGAAGATCTCGACCTCCTCCTCGGGCTTCGGCTGCACGCGCGTGTCGGTCCTGATGTGCTTGGCGGCCGACGCGCGGTTCGTCTTGTTCCACTCGTAGTAGTTGTAGGTGCGCGAGCTGTTCCTGACTCCCTGCGTGAAATAGCGGGGATGGAAGGCCAGCCCGTTCTCCGGGACGATGTCGAAGATCGGCATCCACCAGTTGAGCTGGCAGAACGGCGCCGAGTACCAGGTGTCGCGGTGCGGGTGGAAGGCGTAGGCGATACCCGAGGTGAGGTAGTCGTCGCTGGTGGACGTCCGCAGCCGCGGGACGTCGAAGTAGGTCTTGCTGATGTCGCAGCCCAGCTCGGCGAGCATCGCCGGCAGGAGCTCCTTGCATGTCGGGTGGTGGATGAAACGCGGCTTCAGGTCGGCGAGCAGGGCGGCGTACTCCTCGACGGGCATGTGGTGCTGCGCCGTCTCGGGGTCCAGGTCGCCGAAGGCGTCCCGGATCAGCTCGCGGGTGAACTCGACGAATGCCGTGGTGCTGGGCCGCGGCGAGTAGACGAACAGCTCGCCCGCGTACAGCTTGGCTCGCCTTTCGTCATCGGACAGCGCTGAGTCGAGCAGCACTGTGCTCATCGGGTTCCCCCTCGCTCTGGACGTGGATGAGAAGCAGCCGGGCGATCTCGAGCTCTTCCGGCGTCGTGACGTGGATGTTGGCCGGCTCGCCGGGCAGCACGACCACCCGTCCGCCGGCGTCGGCGACCATGGCGGAGTCCTCCACGGCCTCGACCGCGCCCGCGTGCGCGGCGCGCAGGGCGGCGGCGCGGAAGGCGTGCGGGGTCTGTACCAGCCGGTGCGTCTCGCGCGCCAGCGAGGCCCCGGTGACCAGGTCCGGGCCGCTGGCCAGGACCCCCTTGACGACCTCGGTGAGCGGCAGGCCGGGCACGGCGCCGTCCGCGCCCGCCCGCACCGCCGTGACAACCGAGCTGTACAGCGCGGCGGTGGCCAGCGGGTGCGCGGCGTCGGTCACCACGATCACCTCGGCCTCGGCGGGGACGGCGGCCAGCCCGGCCCGGACGGACTCGGCGCGGGTGGCGCCGCCCGCGATGGCGCGCACGCCGTCCGGCGGGGCCCACCGGTCGAGCAGGGGCGCGGGGAGCACCACGACGACCCCGTCGCAGGCGGCCGCGGCCGCCCGGACGGGATGCGCCACGAGCGGGAGCCCGCCCAGGTCGGAGAACTGCTTGGGCCCGCCGAACCGGGTGCCGCCACCGGCCGCCAGCACGATCGCCCAGGCCGGCCCGCCGGGAGCCGGTTGAGCAGGTTGAGCAGATTCCGCCGAACTCATCTGATCACTACCGCGGGTTCCGGCGCGGCGGCGATGGTGCCGGGCGGCGCGACCGTGGCGGGAGCGGCGATGGGAGCGGTGTCGGGCGAGTCGACGGCCGGGCCGTCCTCGGTGAGCAGGCCGACGCCGGCCAGCGCGTCCGCGGCGTTGGCGACCGCGTCGAACGGCAGCTCGGCCCGCTCGGCGATGTCGAGCAGGGTGCGGGTGCCGTCCGCGAGGTTGAGCACCCACAGCAGGCCCATCTCGATCGACGCGCGGTTCATCGTCGCGCCGATCGAGCGGTACAGCCCGCGCCGGCCGAGCTGGGGCTCCCCGTAGGGGGAGGTGTTGCGCCAGACCCGGTCGGCCTCGCAGATCTCCATCGTCCGGTTCAGGATGGCGAACGAGTCCGCCAGCGACTCCGGCGTCACGAAGTCGAGGTTGTCTGCCGACGTGTGGTATTCCGGGTACTCACCGTGCTGGCTGCGGCCGAACCGGCCCACCGGCAGGTCGAAGCCGGGCGAGCAGAACTGGCGCTCGTCGTAGCCGTAGGGCGAGAAGCCGACGACCCGGTGCGGACGTCCGGTCTCGGCGAGCGCGCGCGCCGCCGCCCGGTCGACGACCGCTTCGCCGCGCCGGCTGCGCTTGTAGGTCGGCGCGCCGCGGTCACCGAGACCGGTGAGCACCAGGCCGTGCCGGATCCGCCCGACCGCCGCCGGGTTGCGGGCCAGCCAGGTGATCGAGCCGATCGTCCCCGGGATGAACAGCAGCCGGTAGGTGAACCGGCGTTCCCGCGCGGCCAGCGCGGACGCCAGCTCGGCGGCCACGGCGATGCCGGAGGAGTTGTCGTTGGCCATCGCCGGGTGGCAGGTGTGCGTGGTGACGAGGAACTCCTCGTCGGTGGTCCCGGGCAGCACGATCTCGGCGTAGGTCAGCGACCCGTCGGTGAGCGAGGTGTCGATCTCGACCTGGTATTCGCCGTCGGGCAGCGCCGCGAGCTGACGGTCGGTGAGGCAGAAGCCCCACGCGTCGTTGTAGTAGGACGTCCGGTAGGGGACCCAGTCGGGCCGGTCCGGCATCGAGTACAGGTGCTGGCGCAGCTCGCTGAGCGGCATCCTCGCGCGCACGGGCGTGCTGTAGCCGAGCAGGTGCAGGGGGTTGTCGGCGACGTCGACGACGACCCGCCCGTCCGGCCCGACCAGCCGGGCGCCGGCGACGTTCCACTCCCGCGGGACCGTCCAGTCCAGCACGGGCGTGCCCGACGGCACCTCGTGCACGGTGAACGGGATCTGCGCGGGCAGCGCCGCGCGCACGAGGTCCAGGGTGGCCCGCACCCCGCTGCCGGTGATGGAGCGCATGGGGGGCATGAGGGCGGCGACCAGGTCGTGCAGGCGGCGCCCGACCGCGTCGATGCCGGCGGTGGTCATGGGCGCGGTACTCAGGGGCGTGGTACTCATGGGAGCGGCGTCCGGTTCCGTCAGTCGGCCCAGACGCGCCACGGCGCCGTGCCCGCGTCCCACAGCTGGTTGAGCTCGGTCCAGTCGCGGAAGGTGTCCATGCCCATCCAGAACCCCTCGTGCGTGTGCAGGGTGAGCTGGTTGTCCCGGGCGAGCTGCTGCAGCGGGTGGCGCTCGAGCATCGTGGACGGGTCATCGTCGAGGTACTTGTCGACGAACTCGCGCTCGAAGACGAAGTAGCCGCCGCTGACCCAGCCGGTCGCCGGGGGCTTCTCGGCGAACTGCGTGACGGCGTTGCCCTCGGTGACCAGCTCGCCGTAACGGCTGGAGGGCCGCACGCCGGTGACCGTGCCGATCCGGCCGGACCGGATGTGGTCGCCGAGAACGTCCGCCACGTTGATGGCGCCGACGCCGTCACCGTAAGTGATCATGAAGCGGGGGCCGGTGAGGTACTGCGCCACCCGGCGCAGGCGGGCGCCCGTCCCGGTGAGCAGTCCCGTCTCGACGAAGGTGACCTCCCAGTCCTCGTCGCCGGCGGTGTTGTGGAACTGCGGTGTGTGGTCGTCGGCGAGCTTGAGCGTGAAGTCGGCGACCTGCTGGCGGTAGGCCAGGAAGTAGTTCTTGATCAGGTCACTCTTGTAGCCGAGACACAGCACGAACTTGCGGAAACCGTAGTGCTCGTAGGTCTTCATGATGTGCCACAGCACCGGCTTACCGCCGATGTCGACCAGGGGCTTGGGGAGCTTCTCGCTGGCCTCGCGCAGCCGGGTTCCCATGCCGCCACAGAGGATGACGACCGGAATGTCGCGCGGGTCGACGCTTGCGGCATCCGTCGAGAGGGCTCGGGTTGTCTCGGTGGTCAAAGCTGTCGCGTCTCCCGTGTCAGTGCCCCGGCGGGCCCGGGGGCGGATGGCTCGGTGCCGGATGGCCAGGTGCCGGAGGCAGAGCCGGTGCGGGGCTGTGACGGGGTCCGTGCCACTGGCCGTACCGGCTCACCGGCTCCGCCGGTGCGCACCGGCCGCGGGAGGGGTCGTCTCCCGCGTCGGGCGCTGGCCGGTGCGGCCGTCCGTCCCGACGGCGGGCCCGGTTCCCCTCGGACTCGGCCGGCGCGGCTCCTGCCGGCCGGCACGGTCGCCAGCCGCCGGAGTGTAGAGGTGTGCAGCTCGCGACGCCCGTCACCTGTCGGGGGCGGACGTGCGGTGTCCTCCAGTCGGTCCGCGGAGTTTCCTGGTCCACTGTTGTGTGATCGCGTATTCGCGTGTTCTCCTGCGCGTTGATCGCGTGTGCGCGTGACGGCGGCCAACCGCCGACCTGAGCGCCGGGCGCGACGCGGCAACGGTACCGTACCGCCCCTTCCGTGCCGGTCCACGGTCCCGGAGTACCTGGTCAGCATGGGCGGGTCGGACCCCGTCCACCCGGCCGGACGGCTCTGTCGACGTTGACGTGAGTGCCGGTGCGCGGGGGCTCTTCCGCGGTCCCTTTGGCACCGGTGTGCGTCGTCCTTGTTACGGTTTGCCGGATGTCCTGGGATGAAGGATGCGGTCCGTCGTCTCCATGTCATCCCCCGGCCCGCGCGGTCGCTGGCCTCGGCGCGCCTATACCGTTGTCTTTCTCTACGTCGGCCGGGAGGTAAGATCCATGCTCTCGGCCATACTTTTTACCTTTAGTAAACGGCTCAACATGATTCAGGCCCCGGTTCGGCGGGACGACGCACTCGGGGGTGGATCCCATGCCGCCTGACGAGTGGCCCGGCCACGGCCTCAGCCGCCCCGATCTGACCCGCGCGAGCCGGGCCGACGTGCCGACCGGTGAATGGGTCGTCGACGACGGCCCCGCGGGCACCCGGCCGACGTCCGACCGGTCGATCGGGGTCTATCGGCGCGGTGACGAGGTTCCGGGGCCCGGCCCGGCCACCGGAGCGACGGCCGCCACCGGCGCCACCTCCGCCTCGCCGCCCGCTGGAGCGGCCGCGGTTCCCGCCCCTCCCGCCCAGCCGGCCACCGGCAGGGCTCCCGGCTCACCTTTTGACCCCGAGATGCTCTCCTCCCGGCGCCGGCCGGCGCGCCGCCGTTCGCCGGCCGCGCCGATCGCCCCCTACCCGGAGGGCCCGGCCTACCCGGGATCCGCCCCGCGCGGCGAGTCCGGGGCGCGCGGCGAGTCCGGGGCGCGCGGCGAGTCCGGGGCGCGCGGCGAGTCCGGGGCGCGCGGCGAGTCCGGGGCGGAATGGCCCGATGACCACGAGTCCGGCCAACGCGGACGGGGCCACAGCGGGTCCCGGCGCGATCGCGGCTCCAGATGGGACGTGCCCGGATGGGACGCCCCCGGATCCGACCGGCCTGGCCCCGGCGAGGGCGAACAGCGCCAGCGTCAGCCTGAACGGCACCGGTCCGGACCCGGCCGGCCCGCGGGTCGCGGCGCCGGTGAGCCCACGTCGGGGTACGGCGAGCCCGGCCACGGGCGCGATCCGTACCGCGGCGCGGACGGGCGCCCCGGCGCGGCGGGGCACTGGGATGAGCCGGACTGGGCCGGCGAGTCCTCCCGTCCCGCCCCGTGGACCCCACCGCCCTTCGAGTCACCGCCATCCTCGGCACCGCCCGCACCGGTCCCGCCGCCGGCGGCACCGCCGTTCTCGGCACCGTCGTTCTCGGCACCGAGCTCGCGGGTGCCACCGCCGCCACCGTCGGAGTCACCGTCCGCGACGTGGCCGCCCGGTGATCCCGCCACCCAGCGTTTCCAGCGGCGAGACTGGGAAGGAGAGCCGCGGCCCGGCGGACCGAGGCCCACCCGGCCGGGCGGGGAACGCGCGGACGAGACGATGATTCTCCCGCCGTCCCGGCCGGAGCAGGGCGCGAGCGAACGCGGGGACCGCGACCAGCAGAGCCAACGGCCGGGCCGTGACCAGCGGAACCATCAGCCGGGCCGTGATCGGCGGGCCTCGGAGCGAGCCCGTCGCGGAGACGGCGCTCGCGAGCGGGCCCCCGGGGAGGGCACCGCCGCGCGGGAGCGGTCCTCGCGGCCGGTGACCGGCCCGGAGCGCGCCCAGCGGTCGGACGACCAGCCGGAGCGGTCGCGGCGGGGGGAGGAGCCGACCGGGCGGGCGCAGGAACAGCCGGAGCGGTCGCGGCAGCGGCGTTCGGCCACCGACCGCACCCGGTCCGACCGCACCCGGTCCGATCGCGCCCGGTCTGACCGTGCTCGGTCCGAGCGCTCACGGCCCGGGTCCGCCGGCGGGCACGTCACCGGGGTGCTGCCCATCGCCGACCCCGTCCGGGACGGGCGTGGTTCCGCGCAGCCGCCGCGGACCGAGCCGGCGGCCGACGCATCGCTGCCACACCGGGTCACCGACTGGATCATCGAGCACTGGGGCGCGAAGCCCGGGCGGCACCCCTACCTGCCGGTGGGCCTGGTCGCCCTGGCGGCGGTGCTGGCCCTGGTCGCCTGGATGCTCGGGCCGGCCCAGAACAGCCCGGCGAGCGTGGACGCGGCCCCGGTCACGCCGACTCCGTCCGCCGCACCCTCGCCGGCCGCCGTGCCGCCGCCGGCGCCCGCCTCGGCCGAGCCCGCCCCCGGATCCGGCGCGGTCGCCCCGCCACCGGGGCAGGTGACCCGCGTGGCGCGGGCGGCGACCGCGGGGAGTTTCCCCAGCGGGGTGGCCGCGCACACGGTGGCGGAGGCGACGGCGTGGGCGCAGTTCCGCGGCCGGCCGGTGGACGTGGTGGTCACCTATACGGACCGGAACAGCTGGGACGCGATCGTGAACCCCTGGATCGGCCGCAGCGCGTCGACCTTCTCCAACTTCGCCGGCACCCTGGTCGTCAGCGTTCCCCTTTTTCCGGATGAGGGCCCGGAGCTGGGAAATCTCACCGACTGTGCCGCCGGTGACTACAACGCGAAATGGCGCCAGTTCGGCCGGTGGCTGGTCAGCGAGGGCCGTGGGGACTCGTTCGTCCGCCTCGGCTGGGAGTTCAACGGCGACTGGTTCGCCTGGCGGGCCTCAGCGAGCCCGACGGCCTACGTACAGTGCTTCCGCAACGCCTCGTCGTCGATCAAGGCGACGAGCCCGAAGGTCCGCATCGACTGGAACATCAACGCCCACGGGCCGCGCAGCGCCTTCGCCGTCTACCCGGGCGACCAGTACGTCGACGTCATCGGCATCGACAGCTACGACCAGTACCCGCCGAGCCCGACCCTCAGCGCCTTCGACGCCCAGTGCGACGCCACCGAAGGCCTGTGCCAGGTGATCAGCTTCGCCCGCCGGCACAACAAGCTGTTCTCGGTGCCCGAGTGGGGTGTGGTCAGCCAGCAGAACACCAAGGCCGGTGCCGTCGGCCAGGCGGGCGGGGACAACCCGGTCTACATCGAGCGGATGTACAGCATCTTCGAGCGCAACGCGGACATCCTCGCCTACGAGGCGTACTTCAGCGACGACGTCCCGGGCAACGTCCACTCGTCCCTGCTCAGCCCCAACCGCCACCCACGCTCGGCGGACACCTACAAACGGCTCTGGTGACACCCACCCGCGACCCCGGGCCGCGGCGGGCGGCCGGTCAGGAGGCGCTGGAGCGGCCGGCGTCGTCGTGGAGTCCACCGACGAACGCCTCGGCCACCTGCACCTGCTCGCGCAGTGTGATCAGCTTCTCCTCGGCGAGGGCGACCCAGGTGGCCAGCCGGGCCTGGAGCTCGGCGCGCCGTTCGGTGGGCAGGTCCGCCTCCTCGAGCTCGTCGCGCAGCACGAGCAGGGAGCGCATCTCCTCCAGGGTGAAGCCGAGCGGCTTCATTTTCTTGATCAGGAAGAGCCGGTCGACCGCGTCGTCGTCGTAGAGGCGGAAGCCGCCCACCGTCCGACCGACCGGCATCAGGAGGCCGGCTTCCTCGTAGTACCGAACCGTGCGCAGGGACAGCCCGACCCGCTCGGCGACGTCCCCGATCTGGTGGACGTCACGGCGTCGCGTGGTGGACAAGTCGACCCTTACGTCAGCATCTGTCGCCGGTAGCAAACC
This sequence comes from Frankia sp. Mgl5, assembly GCF_023242985.1. Taxonomy (NCBI): domain Bacteria; kingdom Bacillati; phylum Actinomycetota; class Actinomycetes; order Frankiales; family Frankiaceae; genus Frankia; species Frankia sp. Mgl5. The sequence continues at coordinate 8,249 of NZ_JALKFY010000812.1, forward strand.
GGGCGTCTGACGACTGTACGTCGATCCGTGACACGGCGCCCGCATCTCGATCGGACGCCCTGCCGTAGGCTGGTCATATCGACCCCGCCGCCCGGGAACCTCGCCGGGGACGGCTGCATCCGGGACGCCTCCGCACCCAGGGTGGCTCCGTATCCGGGGGTTCCGTCGCCGCGGCGGTGTGGTCCGCGGGGTGCCCGTCCGGGTCGGTGCCACATCCGGTAGTGCGTCGCGTCCGGGGTACATCCTCTTCGGTGCCCAGCGGGGTGGTCGGCCTGCCGGCGGAGGTTGTCCTCCGTCCGGTTCCCACAGCCGGCGATCCTCACGGCCGGCAATACCGTCTGTCGGATCGCTGTTGCAACCGGAGTCGGCCGCCGTCTGGCCGCATCGCCGTGGCCGCCGCGTAGTCCGTCGGCACCGGATTCGCTAGCACTGGAGAGGCACGGGACGGATCACATGACCCTCGCGCCGCTGCTCGACGCCCTAGTCGCCCGCCCCGGTGGTGATCCAGCGCTGGCCCGCGCGCTGGGCTCGCCGGACGAACCCGTCCTCGACCTGGCCGGGCCCACGGCGCTGCGCCCGTTCGCGGCGGCGGCGATGGCCCGGGCCGGTCACACCGTCCTCGCGGTGACGGCGACCGGCCGCGAGGCCGAGGACCTGGCCGACGCGGTGGGCAGCCTGCTGGGTCCCGAGCGCGTCGCGGTGTACCCGAGCTGGGAGACGCTGCCCCACGAGCGGCTCTCGCCGCGGGCGGACACGGTGGGGCGCCGGCTGGCCGTCCTGCGCCGGCTCGCACACCCGGGCACCGGCGGTGCCACCGGTGCGGGCCCGCTGGCCGTCGTGGTGGCACCGGTCCGCTCGGTGCTCCAGCCGCAGGTGGCCCGGCTGGGTGAGCTGGCCCCGGTCGCGCTGGCGAAGGGGGACACCGCCGACCTCGAGGAGGTCACCGTCCGCCTGGTGGGCATCGCCTACCACCGCGTCGACCTGGTCGAGCGGCGCGGCGAGATGGCCGTCCGCGGCGGGATCCTCGACGTCTTCCCACCGACCGAGGAACACCCGCTGCGGATCGAGTTCTTCGGCGACGAGGTGGACGACATCCGCCGCTTCTCCGTCGCCGACCAGCGAGCGCTGCCCGCAGAGGACGGCGAGCCGGCGGCCGAGCTGTTCGCGCCGCCGTGCCGGGAGCTGCTGCTCACCGACGAGGTCCGGGCCCGCGCGGCGGAGCTGGCGCGGGAGCACCCGCAGCTCGTCGACATGCTTGACAAGATCGCCGAGGGCATCCCGGTGGAGGGCATGGAGGCGCTCGCGCCCGTGCTCACCGACGAGATGACCCTGCTGCTGGACGAGCTTCCGGCGGGCTCGCGCGTGCTGGTCTGCGATCCCGAGCGGGTGCGCACCCGGGCCGGCGAGCTGGTCCGCACCAGCCAGGAGTTCCTGGACGCCTCGTGGAGCGTCGCGGCGCTCGGCGGCGGGGCGCCGATCGACCTGGGCGCGGCGACCTACCGCTCGGTCGCCGACGTCCGGGAGCGGGCCGCCGAGCTGGGTATCCCCTGGTGGTCCGTCAGCCCGTTCGCCTCCGACCCCGGAGCCGCGGCCGGAGGCGACGACGCCTTCGGTGACGACACGGTCGTCGCCAGTCTGCGGCCGGCCACGGCCTACCACGGGGACACCGCGCGGGCCACCGCGGACATCAAGGGCTGGCTCGCCGACTCCTGGCGGGTGCTGCTCGTCACCGAGGGCCACGGCCCGGCCGAGCGGCTCGTCGAGATGATGCGGGAGGCCGATCTCGGCGCGCGGCTGGCGGCCGACGCCGAGCTCGCCGCGGGGGTCGCCGTCGTCACCCAGGCCCAGCTCGGCGCCGGGTTCGTCAGCCCCACGCTGCGGCTGGCCGTGCTCACCGAGACCGACCTCGCCGGCGCCCGGGGGGTCACCACCCGGGACATGCGCCGGATGCCGAGCCGGCGGCGCAAGGGCATCGACCCGCTCGCGCTGAGCGCCGGCGACCTCGTCGTGCACGACGCCCACGGTGTCGGCCGCTACGTCGAGATGGTCACCCGCACGGTGGCCGGCGCCAAGCGCGAGTACCTGCTACTCGAGTACGCCCGCGGCGACCGCCTCTACGTGCCGACCGACCAGCTCGAGCAGATCAGCCGCTACGTCGGCGGCGAGGGCCCGAGCCTGGACCGCATCGGCGGCGCCGACTGGGGCAAGCGCAAGAGCCGGGCGCGCAAGGCCGTCAAGGAGATCGCCGGCGAGCTGATCCGGCTGTACAGCGCCCGGATGGCCGCCCCCGGCCATGCCTTCGGCCCCGACAGCCCCTGGCAGCGTGAGCTGGAGGACGCCTTCCCCTTCCGGGAGACGCCCGACCAGCTCGCGGCCATCGACGAGGTCAAGGCCGACATGGAGAAGCCCGTCCCGATGGACAGGGTGATCTGCGGTGACGTCGGCTACGGCAAGACCGAGATCGCCGTCCGGGCGGCCTTCAAGGCGGTCACCGACGGGCGGCAGGTCGCCGTCCTCGTCCCGACGACACTGCTCGTCCAGCAGCACTACCAGACCTTCGCCGAGCGGTACGCGCCGTTCCCGGTCACGGTGAAGGCGGTGAGCCGGTTCAACGCGCCGTCCGAGCAGCGCGCCGTGCTCGACGGCCTCGCCAACGGCACGGTGGACGTCGTCATCGGCACGCACCGCCTGCTCTCCAACGAGACGAAGTTCTCCGACCTGGGCCTGGTGATCGTCGACGAGGAGCAGCGCTTCGGCGTCGAGCACAAGGAACACCTGAAGAAGATGCGGACCGCGGTCGACGTGCTCACCATGAGCGCCACGCCGATCCCGCGGACCCTGGAGATGTCGATCACCGGTATCCGGGAGCTGTCGACGATCGACACCCCGCCCGAGGAGCGCCACCCGGTGCTGACGTCCGTGGCGCCCTACGACCCGCGCCAGGTGACCGCGGCCATCCGCCGCGAGCTGTTGCGCGAGGGGCAGGTCTTCTTCATCCACAACCGGGTGGAGAGCATCGACCGGGCCGCGGCCGCGCTGCGCGAGCTGGTGCCCGAGGCGCGGATCGCCACCGCGCACGGCCAGATGAACGAGGACGCCCTCGAGCAGGTCATGGTCTCCTTCTGGGAGAAGAAGTTCGACGTCCTGGTCTGCACGACGATCGTCGAGTCGGGCCTGGACATCTCGAACGCGAACACGCTGATCGTCGAGCGGGCCGACAACTTCGGGCTCTCCCAGCTGCACCAGCTGCGCGGGCGGGTCGGGCGAGGCCGTGAGCGCGCCTACGCCTACTTCCTGTACCCGGCGGACCGGCCGCTGTCGGAGACCGCGCACGACCGGCTGGCCACCATCGCCCAGCACAACGACCTGGGCGCCGGCATGGCCGTCGCGATGAAGGACCTGGAGATCCGCGGTGCCGGGAACCTGCTCGGCGGCGAACAGTCCGGCCACATCGCATCGGTCGGTTTCGACCTGTATGTCCGGATGGTCGGCGAGGCCGTCGCCGAGTACAAGGGCGAGGCCGAGGAGCCGCCGGAGGTCAAGGTCGAGCTGCCCGTCGACGCGAACCTGCCGCACGACTACGTGCCCAGCGAACGGCTTCGGCTCGACGCCTACCGCCGGCTGGCCGGCGCGGTCTCCGACGCCGACATCGCCGAGGTCCGCGGCGAGCTGACCGACCGGTTCGGCCCGTTGCCCGAGCCGGTGGAGAACCTGCTCGCCGTCGCCGGCCTGCGGGTGCTCGCCCGCCGGTACGGCGTCACCGAGATCACGGTGGCCGGCCGGCAGGTCCGGTTCGCCCCGCTGGAGCTGCGGGAGAGCCAGACCCTGCGGCTGACCAGGCTCTACAAGGGCGCGGTGGTCAAGCAGGCCGTGCGCACGGTGCTGGTGCCGGCGCCCACCGAGACCGGCCGGATCGGCTCCCGGCCGCTGCGCGACCGTGCGCTGCTGGCCTGGGCCGGCCAGTTGCTGGAGGCCGTCGCCGGCGACTCGGTGGCCGCCGCCGCAAGTCGGTGAGGGCCGCACCGGATAGCCCTATACCGTTCAAGCCCGGCGAGCGGATACGGTCAGCACCGTGAAGTTTCCGCGTCTTCTGGCCGGGCTCGGGCTCGTCGTGCTCACCGGCATCGCAGGTACCGCATGCACGACGCACGCCGGGGCTGCCGCGCAGGTCGGGTCGAGCACGATCGAGACCTCCACGGTGCGCGGGATCGTCGACCGCGGCTTCGAGGCCGTCTCGACCGTCCCCGCCCAGCAGGCGGCGCAGAGCCTCGACCGGGCCGAGCTGCAGCGCCGCACGCTGACCACCCTGGTGCAGCTCCAGGTGCTCGAGTCCGAGGCGGACCGCCTCGGGGTCACGCTGAGCGGCCAGGACGTCGATGCCTACTACCAGGCATACGCCGTCCTGCAGTTCGGCAGCGTCGAGGCCTTCGAGACGCGGGCCGCCGCGGCCGGCTTCGCCAAGGAGGACGTCGGCGTGATCGTGCGCACCGGGGCGCTGGAGTCCGCCATCGGTGACAAGATCGCGCCCAACACGCTCGCCTCGGTGGCCGAAGCCCGCACGCAGTACGACAGCATCGTGGCGCAGGTCGGCAAACTTCCGCTGACCTTCGAGGCGGCCCGTCCGTACCTGCAGCGCTTCCTGGCCACCGACCAGCGTGCGGTCAAGCTCCGCCCGCTGCTGACCGAGGCCGCCGACCGGGAGCACGTCTCGATCAACCCGCGCTTCGGCTCGTGGGACGACAAGCAGTTCGCCGTGGTCTCCGCCCCCGGGACGATCGCCACGACGGCCGCGCCGGAGTCCGCGCTCGACCTGACACTGGGCTCCTGACCGGCGTGACCACCCGCATCACCCTGGTCTCGACCAGCGCCCGGGTGGCCCCCGGCCTGCTCACCGCCGCCGCCTGGGACGTGCTCCGCTCGGCCCGGGTCTGGACGGCGAGCCCGGAGCATCCCCAGGCCGCGGCGCTGCGCGAGGCCGGCGTCGACGTCTCGGTGCTGCGCCCCGCTCCGCCGTCCGAACCCGGCGCGGGGCTGTCGGCCGAGGCCGGTGTGGTGCCGTCGGGCCGGGCGGAGGCTGATCCGGTCGCCGAGCTGCGGGCGGTGGCCGGGCCGGGCACCCATGTCGCGTGGCTGCTCGACCCGGTCTCGCCGACAGCCGCCGACCGCGCGCTGCGCGCCGCCCTCACCGACCAGGACCACTCGGCGGAGCCGGGGGCCGTCGTCGAACTGCTCGTCGCCACCCGCGAGCTGCCCGGGTCGGCGCTGCTCGACGCGGTCGCGGTCATGGACCGGCTGCGCTCGCCCGGCGGCTGCCCCTGGGACGCCGAGCAGAACCACGTCTCGCTGGCCCCCTACCTGCTCGAGGAGGCCTACGAGGCCTACCAGGCCATCGAGGACGGGGACCTCGCGGAGCTGCGCGAGGAGCTGGGCGACGTCCTGATGCAGGTGCTCTTCCACGCGCGGGTCGCCGCCGAGTCCGGCGGGGCGGGCTGGGACGTCGACGACGTCGCGGCCGGGCTGACCGCCAAGCTGATCCGCCGCCACCCGCACGTGTTCGGTGACGTCGCGGTCTCCGGCGCGGATGACGTCGTCACCAACTGGGATGCGATCAAGGCCGAGGAGAAGGGCCGGAAGTCGGTGACGGAGGGCGTGCCGCTCTCCGCGCCGGCGCTCTTCCTGGCCGCCAAGCTGCTGCGGCGGGCCGCGAAGCTCGGGCTCCCGCCGGAGCTGGCCCTTCCCCGCCACCCTGCTGGCAGCGGTGCCGGGGGTGCCGGGGGTGTTGGGGGCTTCGGGGTTTCCGGGGGTGCTGGGGGTGCCGGGACCGGTGTGCCCGACCTCGTCGCGGAGCTTGCCCGGGAGATCGGGACAGTCAGCCCGGGTGATCGGCCGTCCACTGATCAGGTTGAGGGTCCGGACGCCGGGGCCGGGGTGGACGCCGGTACCGAGGAGCGGATCGGGGATCTGCTGTTCGCGGCGGTCGTGCTGGCGGGGGAGCGGGGCGTCGACCCGGAGACCGCGCTGCGCGCGCGGGCCCGGCACTTCCGCGACACGCTGGCCCGGGCCGAGTACGCCGCCCTCGCCCGCGGCGAGGAGCCCGGCGGGCTGGCCGCCGACATCTGGCGAGACCTGTGGGCATCCGCGAGCCTCCCCCCGCGGGGCGGGGGCGCCGCGGGCGGTGCCCCGTGAGCGAGGCCTGACCTAGCGTCGCCCCCGGCGGTGACGGCCGCTGACCAGAGCGCGGCACGGGGGGTTATGCAGCCGGACGCCGCCGCCCGGCGATGCGTGGCGGGTGGGTGAGTCCTCGCTGTCACTCAACCGCCACGGTCCCTCGGCACCGTGCATACAGGCCCGACAGGCGTGCATAATCCCCACCTTCCGGCTTGTCCGGGACCCCGGTGCTTCAGCGCGCGCCCAGTCTCCCGGTGACCCGTCTCCCGAGCCAGCCCCCCGCTCCCGACCCGACCCCGAGCCCCCGACCCTCAAGCACCGACCCGCCGCCCCCGGACCGCGCGCCGCGCATGGTGTTCCCCGGTGCCGCCGTCTGGTGTGGGTGCGGCGTCGGCCCCGACAGCCGCATCGACCTGTCCTGTCCAGCTGACTCTTGACCGTTCGGTTCCAGGCGATGGTTGACAGCGGGGTTGGGAAACCTGACCGGTCCTGCGTCTAGCCTTTGAGCATGGTTGGAACGCCCAGACAGGTGGTCGCCGACGTCCAGCGGATCGCGCGGCGGCGCAACGCCCCGCTCGTGCTCGAGCTCGACCTGACCTCCGATCCGGTCGAGGGCGTGCCCACGGACCCGTTGACGGCGGCGGTCTCGCACCGGCGGACCGGCCTGCGGGAGATCGTCGACGGGCTGCGTCGCGCGGCTCGGGACGAGCGCGCGAGCGTCGTCGTGGCGCACGTCGCCGCCTGCGGGATGCCGCTGGCGCGGGTACAGGAGATCCGGGACGCCGTCGCCGAGTTCCGGGCCTCCGGCGGGGTCGCCTTCGCCTACGCGGACACCTTCGGCGAGTTCGGCGGCGGCACCGTCGCCTACTACCTGGCCTGCGCGTTCGACGAGATCTGGCTCGCACCGCCCGGTGACCTGGGGCTTACCGGCGTCGCGATGGAGACCCCGTTCCTGCGCGACGCGCTCGACCGGCTCGGCGTCGCCGTCGAGATCGGCCAGCGCCACGAGTACAAGAACGCGGTGAACACGCTGGTGGAGCGGGACTTCACCCCCGCCCACCGGGAGGCGCTGGGCCGCATCGTCGACTCCAGCGCCGAGCAGATCATCGCCGGGATCGCGGAAAGCCGGGGCCTGCCGGCCGACCAGGTCCGGCGCCTGATCGACGACGCGCCGCTGGCCGGCCACGTCGCGCTCTCCGCCGGCCTCGTCGACCGGATCGGCTACCGCGACGAGGTCTACGAGCACGCCCGGGAGCGGGCCCGCGCGCTCGCCGGGGCCGCCGGCACCGACACCGGCGCGGCCCCGGGTGGGGAGGTGGACCCGGACGGCGATGCGGGGGACGCGATCGAGCCGGTTCTGCGGTACATCTCGGCCTACCGGCGGGCGGCCGTCCGCAAGGCCGAGTCGCCGGTGCGCCGCGCCGGGTCGTTCGCCTCGTCGCTGCCGGCGACGATCTTCATGCGCGACTCCGGCCGTTCCCCTGCGGCGACGGCCGGTGGTCCCGGGGACGAGGGGCCGGCCGGTGCGGCGGCCCCGTCGCGCGCGGGCAACGGCGTGGTGGCGCCGGAGATCGATCCGCGCACGTCGGTGGTGGCGCTCGTGCACGGCACCGGGCCGGTGGTCCTCGGCGGAGCCACGATGCCGTTCTCGGGGCCGGTGCTGGCCGCCGACGCCGTCACGGCAGCGTTCCGCGCCGCGGCACGTGATCCTTCTGTGGCCGCCGCGGTCTTCCGGGTGGAGAGTCCCGGAGGCTCTTATGTGGCCTCGGACGTGGTCCGTCGGGAGATCGAACGGTTTCGATCCACGGGCCGTCCAGTCGTGGTCTCGATGGGCTCGGTGGCCGCGTCGGGCGGGTACTTCGTCGCGCTCGCGGGGGACGTGATCGTCGCGAACCCGGGCACGCTGACCGGGTCCATCGGTGTCTTCGGCGGCAAGCAGGTCGTGCGCGACCTGTTCGACAAGGTCGGCATCGGCTTCGGCGCCGTCACCGCCGGCGAGAACGCGCTGATGATGTCGCCGCGCCAGCCGTTCACCCAGGCCGAGCGGGCGAAGCTGGACGAGTTCCTCGACCGCGTCTACGCCGACTTCGTGGACAAGGTCGCCCAGGCCCGCCGCATGTCGCACGGCGACGCCCACGAGCTCGCCCGCGGCCGGGTCTGGACGGGCGCCGACGCCCACCGTCACGGCCTGGTGGACGAGCTGGGCGGGCTGGCCCACGCGATCGACCTCGCCTGGGCCCGGGCCGGCCTGCCGGCGGGGGAGACGCCCAGGGTGCGGCTCACGCCGAAGCCGTCGGTGTTCGACCGGCTGCGCGCGCCGAAGTCCAGCGAGGAGCCGGCCGCGGCGTCCGCGCTGGCACCCGGGCTGGGCGCCGGGCTCGCCGGCCTCGGGCTGCGCGGCGCGCTGCTCGTCGGCGAGCGGCTCCTGGGGGCCGGCCTGGCCCGGGCGGGCCTGCCGGGCGCCGGCCCCCTGGTGATGCCGCCGGTCGGCGAGATCCGTTAGTCCCGCGGGGCCCGGCCGGGCAGAATGCGCGCTGGTTGCGCGACCCCGGAGCGTGATCAGGGTGCCACGCTGGCGGCGGGACGTCCCCGCGTGGCGCGACCGGGAGGCGACGCGGTGGCGCGCGGGCGGCGGTAGTCTCGCACCGACCGGTTCGTCCGGACGGCGCCGCTCGTCCCCGTGCCCCGGGTCCGCGCCCGCCGGGCCGCGGGCTGCCGGGCCGCCGCGGCGGATCCCCGGTGCCCGTCCGTCCGCCGGATGCCGTTTCTGTCCGCCAGCTGTCGCTCGTGTCCGCCAGCAGATGTCTGTCCGCCAGCAGATGCCGTCCCGCGCCGGTGCCCCGGTCGCGTCTCCATCGAAAGGTCGTGCCGTGCCGTCCATCGAGGCTGTCGGAGCCCGTGAGATCCTCGACTCCCGAGGCAACCCCACCGTCGAGGTCGAGGTCGTCCTGGAGGACGGCACCCTCGGCCGTGCCGCCGTCCCGAGCGGTGCCAGCACCGGTGCCTTCGAGGCCGTGGAGCTGCGCGACGGCGGTGACCGCTACGGCGGCAAGGGTGTCACGAAGGCCGTCGAGGCGGTCATCGGCCGGATCGGCCCCGCCATCATGGAGCTGGAGGCCACCGAGCAGCGCCTGCTCGACGCGACCCTGATCGACCTGGACGGCACGCCCGGCAAGTCCGCCCTCGGCGCGAACGCGCTGCTCGGGGTCAGCCTCGCCGTCGCCAAGGCCGCCGCGGCCTCCAGCGGCCTGCCGCTGTTCCGGTACCTGGGCGGCCCGAGCGCCCACCTGCTGCCGGTGCCGATGATGAACATCCTCAACGGCGGGGCGCACGCCGACACCAACGTCGACATCCAGGAGTTCATGATCGCGCCGATCGGCGCGGGCACGTTCGCGGAGTCGGTGCGCTGGGGCGCCGAGGTCTACCAGGCGCTCAAGAGCGTGCTCAAGGGCCGCGGCCTGGCCACCGGAGTCGGCGACGAGGGTGGCTTCGCCCCGAGCCTGCCGACCAACCGGGAGGCGCTCGACCTGATCGCCGAGGCGATCGACAAGGCCGGCTTCGGGCTCGGCGACGACATCGCGCTGGCGCTCGACGTCGCCTCCACCGAGTTCTTCGCCAACGGCTCCTACACCTTCGAGGGCAGCGGCCGGTCAGCCGACCAGCTGATCGACTACTACGCTGACCTGGTCGACTCCTACCCGATCGTCTCCATCGAGGACCCGCTCGCCGAGGACGACTGGGCCGGCTGGGCGAGCATCACCACCCGGCTCGGCTCCCGCGTCCAGCTCGTCGGCGACGACCTGTTCGTCACCAACCCGGAGCGGCTGGCCCGTGGCATCGCCGAGGGAGCGGCGAACGCGCTGCTGGTGAAGGTGAACCAGATCGGCACCCTGACCGAGACCCTGGACGCGGTGAACCTCGCGCACCGCAGCGGCTACCGCTGCATGATGTCGCACCGCTCCGGCGAGACCGAGGACACCACGATCGCCGACCTGGCCGTGGCCGTCGACTGCGGCCAGATCAAGACCGGCGCCCCGGCGCGCAGCGAGCGGGTGGCGAAGTACAACCAGCTGCTGCGCATCGAGGAGGAGCTGGACGACGCCGCCCGGTACGCGGGAGCCGGCGCGTTCCCGCGGCGGACGACCACCGGCTGAGCCGACCATGCCCGTCCGGCGTACCGCGCTGACGACGAGGGCCACGCTGCTGGCCGTCGTCATCTGCGTCCTGGTGTTGACCCTGGCCTATCCGTTGCGGCTGTACCTGCAGCAGCAGGCGAAGATCTCCGAGCTCACGCGGGCGAACGCGCAGCGCCAGACCAGGGTCGACGACCTGCGCGCGGAGGTGGCCCGTTACGACGATCCCTTGTGGGTGGCGGACGAGGCGCGCCGCCGGCTGCACTTCGTCCTGCCCGGGGAGAAGTCGTACCTGATGCCCACCGCGCCGCATCCGACGGTGGAGCCCGGAGCGGACGCGGCCGGTGGCTCCGGCGACCAGTCCTGGTACGGCCGGCTGTGGTCACAGCTGGACAAACCGCCGGCTACTCCGACTCCGGCGCCGCCCTCGTGAGCGGCGGCGTGGGCGGTGTACACGGTGCGGATGGTGTACACGGTGCGGGCGCTGCAGACGGCGAGGGCTGGACGGACGGTGCGGGCGGTGAGCTCGCCGTCGTGCACCGCCAGCTCGGCCGTCCGCCGCGGGCTGTGCTCGGCGTCGCGCACCGCTGTTCGTGCGGGCTGCCGGACGTCGTGGAGACAGCCCCGCGGCTCGAGGACGGCACGCCGTTCCCGACGCTGTTCTACCTGACCTGCCCGCGGGCGGCGGCGGCGATCTCGCGGCTGGAGGGCTCAGGCCTCATGCGGGAGATGACCGCGCGGCTGGGGACCGATCCCGGGCTCGCCGCCGCCTACCGCGCCGCCCACCGCGACTACCTGGCGCGCCGTGATGCCCACGGAACCCTGCCCGGGGACCCGAGCGCCGGTGGGATGCCCGACCGGGTCAAGTGCCTGCACGTGCTGGTCGCCCACAGCCTGGCCGCCGGCCCGGGAGTCAACCCGTTCGGTGACGAGGCTCTCGCTCAGCTCGCCGACTGGGGGGCCCGCGGGCCGTGCGTCGAGCCGGACGGCGCATCCTGTGCGGGGGAACCGGGGGGCTCGCGCGGCCATGCGGCACGCGTCGGCCAGGGACGAGAGGAGACCGCCGGATGACCCGCGTGGCCGCGATCGACTGTGGCACCAACTCCATCCGACTGCTCGTGGCCGAGCTCGACGAGGGGGCGGCCGGCTCCGGTGGGCGGCTGCGCGAGCTGACCCGCCGGATGGAGATCGTCCGGCTCGGCGCCGGCGTCGACCGCACCGGTGAGCTGGCGCCCGAGGCGCTGGCCCGGACGTTCGCCGCCCTGCGCGACTACTCCGACGAGATCACCCGGCTCGGGGCGACCCGCGTCCGGATGGTCGCCACCAGCGCCACCCGGGACGCGCGCAACCGCGCCGAGCTGGTCGACGGCGTCCGCGCGATCCTGGGCGTGGACCCCGAGGTGATCAGCGGTGGCGAGGAGGCGGCGCTCTCCTTCGCCGGCGCGATCGGCGACCTCGACGGGGTCGCGACCCCGATTCTGCTGGCCGACATCGGCGGCGGCTCGACCGAGCTGGTGCTCGGCGGCGCCGAGGGCGTGCGGGAGTCGATCTCGGTCAACGTGGGCTGCGTGCGCATGGCGGAGCGCCACCTGCACTCCGACCCGCCGGCACCGGAGCAGATCGCCGCGATAGTCGCCGACGTCCACGCGGCGTTCGACCTCGCCGAGCGCACCGTGCCCATCACCACCGCCGCCACCCTGGTCGGTGTCGCCGGGACGGTGACCACCGTCGCGGCACTGGCGGCCGGCCTGCCCACCTACGACCCCGACCGCATCCACCTGATGGTCACCTCGGCCGCCGACGTGGCCGCCGTCACCGCGAGCCTGCTCGAAATGACCCACGCCCAGCGTGCCGCGCTGCCGGTGATGCACCCCGGGCGGGTGGACGTCATCGCCGCCGGCGCACTGGTGCTGCGGACCCTCATGGAGCGGTCCGGAACCTCCATGGTGATCGCGAGCGAGCGGGACATCCTCGACGGCATCGCGCTCTCGCTGGGCGGAGTGGTCGAGTCCGGGGCTCGGTGAATCTGCCGGGCTCGGGCTGGCCCGGAGACCCGGCCGTCCCGGGCACGCCCGTCGCCCGTTCCGGGCCGGAGGTGGCGACCCTCGCCGGGACGGCGCCGGACTGCGACGAGCTTGACGCGCGGATGTCGGTCTGCCGGGCCTGCCCGCGGCTGGTCGAATGGCGCGAGGAGGTGGCCGCCGTCCGCCGGGCCGCGTTCGCCGAGCAACCGTACTGGGGACGGCCGGTGCCGTCGTTCGGGCCGGCCGACGCGCGGACGTTGATTGTCGGCCTCGCCCCGGCCGCGCACGGCGGCAACCGGACAGGCCGGATCTTCACCGGCGACCGCAGCGGGGACTGGCTGTTCGCCGCGCTGCACCGGGCCGGCCTGGCCGCCCTCGGGACCTCCGTCTCCGCCGGCGACGGCCAGCGGATGACCGGCGCGCGCGTGGTCGCCGTCGTCCGGTGCGCGCCGCCGGCGAACAAGCCCACCCCCACCGAGCGGGACACCTGCCGGCCCTGGCTGGTCCGGGAGCTCGAACTGCTGCGACCGACCCTGCGGTCGATCGTCGTGCTGGGCGGATTCGCCTGGTCCGCGCTGTGGCCGGCGCTCGCGCGGGCCGGCTATCCGACGCCGGCGCGGCGCGTTCCGTTCGGCCACGGCGTCACGGCGGACGCGGGTTCGGTGCGGGTGCTCGGGTGCTACCACCCGAGCCAGCAGAACACGTTCACCGGCCGGCTGACCGAGCCGATGCTCGACGCCGTCCTCGCCGCCGCCGTGGCCGATCCGGTGGCCCAGGAGGGCTGATGGTGGTCCCGCGCCGGCTCCGGGGAGGCTCCGGCGTGCACTCGTCCGGCGCCCGGCTCGCTCCGGTGACGTCCCGGGCCGCCCGGGGACGGGGGCCCGGGACGTCACCGGCGGGGCGCGTTGCGTGGGGCCGCGAATCGCCGCGCGGCCAGGCGACCGAAACCACGGTGAAGGTCGAGTCTTGCGGAAACGCCCATTACCGTATCCGGTGGGAGCGCGACTTCCCGTATGCGGGGACAGTGGGCCAGATCACGCCGCGACCGCCTATCGGACTAACGGACGGGTCGTGCGGCGAAGGCTCGGTGTGGTCTTCGAGGCTTGGCGTGTCTGCCCGTGGCAGCCGCATTTTTCCTCGTCGAGAAGGTGGTTCGCCGCGGATCTCATTGTCCGCGGGGATACCGACCGGCGAACCCGCCAGCCGTCGTGGTGGGCCGGGTCGGGCCGTCCGGCCCGGGAGTGGCGTCCGGCGGTGGTCGCGCGGCCCCCTTCGCCCAGGACGGGTGGCCCCGGGCCCAGGTCGCTCGTGATGTCGCTTTGCGCTTCCGATCCCATGCGGAAGGTGTCCTCCGGGTGCCTGTTGGGATGCCACTGTGTGGCCAGCGTCACCCCGGAACGGCGGACCGCGCAGGCATCGGTGGGCGGCCCGGCGGAGACGTCGGGGGAGGGTCGGCGGCCCGGAGGTGGCCGGCCGGGTCGGGGCCGCCGGGCCTGGTCCGCGCGTCCGTGGGCCGTCCTCGACGGAGCCGGAGCCGAGACCGCCTTCCCGATGCCCGCTGAATGGCCTTCGAAATAGGTCCGCCGTCCCCGGCCGGTGTCGGCAAAACAACATCGAGGGCATGCCGGAGGATTCTGCTCGGCACTGGTACCGGATTCCGATTGGCGCCGTGAACGCCGGTGGCCATTCACGCGGCGGCCGTGAGTGCGGATTCCCTCGCCGCATCGCTGATAACGACTCGAACCGTTTGGGACGGTGCTGCCGGGTCGCGCCGGCGCCCGGCGCGCGACGTCTTTCGCGCCGGATGGGCGCTTTGTCGCACTACCTAGCCGGCCGGCTGGTTCGACCCGCCGCCGCTGCCGCACCGGAGGGCCCTCCTCGAACACGCCCCGCTGTCATCCTCGCCGCCGGGCCCGGCAGCGGCGCTCGCGCTCGGCGCGGAGTCGCCGGGCCGGCGGTGGACAGGTCGCACACCGCGACCGACGGCTCGGGCGGCCTCCGCGGCCGCGCCCTCGCACGCGGTGGCGCCGTCGACGCGTATCGCTGCCCTCAGCGCGTCGACGATGCCACCGCGCCGCCGGGTGCTGGAGCGGTCGCCTGGCGGGATCGACCGCCACGACTGGGATTGCCGGCCCGCCGGTCGGCCGGGACAGCGGGTGCCGGTGGGCGGCCTGCCGGCGGGAACGCGTGGCGCCGGACCGCCGGGCACCAGCCTGGCTCCGGGCCCGGCCCCGGTGGGCGGAGTGTCGTCCGTCCGACGCGGCCGTCCGCGTGGGCGGGGGTCGGAAGGACCAGGACATTCGGTATTCTTGATCTTTGTGCGTGCGTCGGGGGGCGGGCCGGAGACAGGCCGGAGGCGGGCCCGAGGGGGGCTGGGGGAGCGTCATGGGTGAGCCCGTGGCCGTCCCGCTCCCTCCCAGATTCGAACCGTGGAGTGACCGCACGCCGCGGGAGAGCGGCTTCCGCGTCGCCGTCGTCACAAAGAGTCACGAATTCGTCCGCGCCGGCCTCTCCGCACGACTTTTCCTGCGATGTGTCATTCCCAGACCCTACGTAGCGTGGTAGAAACATCAGCGATGTGAACGAGCCGGTGTATCCCAACAGGTAGAGGAGGCTGTCCTAAAAACAGCTCGAGTGTCGGTTCGACTCCGACCACCGGCACCCATCAATGTCGACCGCCGCGCCTCGTAATCCCCCATGGGGGATTACGAGGCGCGGCGGTCGACAGGCTCGTGATCGGTCTTGGCTCCCTTTGCCTGAAGGGCGCCTCCGTACGGTCTGATTCCCGCTGGGGCGCGTATTGCGTCCACTCCTGTCCCTTTCGCCCCTTCTGTTGCTGATCGATGGGCGAGGACCCCGGGCTGCGCCACCCGGCGATCGGCTGATCGTCTCCGGCCTGCCGACGGGGTCACGTTGCGCACCGGGTGCGGAACGGTCGTCATCCGGTGGTCGTTGTACTGTGCGATCGCGTGCGGCAGGTGGCCCGTCCGCGACTCGCTGGGGAGGTCCAGGCCCGATGGCAGAGCTGCGTTCATCCAACCCGGCGTTCACCCGGTCGGGCTTCGGTCAGAGCCGTTCGCCAGTCCCGCCGGCCGGTCCCTGGCCGCAGGGCGGCCCTGCTCCGTGGCTGGGTGGCCCGCCGCCCACCCCGGTGCGCGACAGGCTGACCTTCGACGACGTCGTCATGCACACGCTCGGCGTGTTCGCGGTGATGCTGGTCGGAGCGGGTTTCGGCTGGTACCTCTCGCCCGACTCGCCGGGCATCGCGCTCGGGGCCGGTGTCGCGGCGCTCGCGCTGAGCTTCGTCATCTCGCTCCGCAACCGGATCAGCCCGCCGCTCGTGGTGGTCTTCGCCGTGCTGGAGGGCCTGCTCGTCGGCGGGGTCTCACGGTTCTACGAGTCCGCGTTCTCGGGCGTCGTGCTCCAGGCGCTGCTCGGCACCGCGCTGGTGTTCGTCGCCATGCTGGTCGCCTACCGCAGCCGGCGGCTCCGAGCCACCCCCCGCATGGCGCGGATCGTCACGGGCGCCCTGCTGGGCGTGGTGCTGCTCGGCATCACCGACCTCGTCATCAGGGCCGTGTCCGGCAGCCACCTGCCCGTGATCAACGACGCGTCGCCGCTGGGCATCCTGTTCAGCATCGCGGTGCTCGTGGTGGCCAGCCTGCAGTTCATCCTCGACTTCGACTACATCGAGCGGGCGGTCGCCTCCGGCGCGCCTCGCGAGGAGGCCTGGCGGGCCGCGTTCGGTCTGCTGATCGGCTTCGTGTGGGTGTACCTGGAGCTGCTGCGCCTGCTCTCCAAGCTCCGCCAGTAGCCCCGTACGCTCCGGTACCAGCCCCGGCGGGCTGGTCCCCGGCCCTCGGCCGCCGTACGCGGCAGAGGGCACAGGTGGTGGCCTCAGCCGGAGCGGTCCGGGCCCGCGGTGGTCGGCGTGACCCTGATCAGGCAGCGCTGCTCGCGCACCATCGCGGCGCGGTAGTCATCCCAGTCCGGGTGCTCCCCCGAGATCTGGCGGTAGTAGGCGACCAGCCCGTCAAGGGCGTCGGGTAGCCGGATGATCTCGGCCGTGCCGCTGATCTGCACCCACGGCCCGAAGAAGCCGTCGGAGAGCGCGCACAGGTGCACCCGCGGATCCCGTTCGATGTTCGTGACCTTCAGCGCGGTGACGCGGGTGCTGATCACCAGCGCGTCGCCCTCCACGCCGACCAGCACGGGAGACAGCTGCGGGGTGCCGTCACGGCGGGTGGTACCCAGGACGGCACGATGATGCTCCAGGACGAAGGCCCGGGCGGCGGCGAGATCCACGCCGCCATTCTGGTCCAGCGAGCCCGCGCCCGCCGGACAGCCCCTGCCGGCGGTCGGGCCGGGCCGGCAGCCCGGCCCGCGCCCGGCCGCCGGCCGGGATCATCGATCAGACGCGGATCGCGCGCCGACGCAGGTCGGCTTCGTGCACCACGGCCGCCGCGTATTGGTGCGGCAGGCTGTGCGCGTCCCGCAGCCAGCCCACTCGTTCCGAGAAGCGCAGCAGCCCAGGCCCGTCGTGCAGGCGGGCGAGCCAGTGCCCGACGTCGTGTCCGGTCGCCTTCGGCATGCGGTCGATGAGTCCCTGGTGGATCTGCGGGGAGCGGTACTGCGACATGCGCGCCTCCAGAGGTTGAACCCGACGTCAACGGACCATGAAGCGAGCGTGCCTCATACCACACGTCTGAGCAAGACCCGAGAGTGCCATCGTCGGGTATCCTGCCCGGATGTCGGATTCGGTCCGCGAGCTGTCCCGGCAGACGAACCTCCTGCTCTCCCGCGTGCGGAGCTGGACGGGCTCGTCCTGGGACGTGCGGATCCCCACCGGGGAGACACGCGCCGCCCGGCTCCGGATGCTGATCGACGAGCTGGCCGTGCTCGGCCGGCAGGCCGGCAGCGGCGCTCCGCTCGGCGTCCGCCCGCCGCGGGTGGCGGATCACGCCCTGCCCGACCAGCTCATCGTCCTCGCGGACGACTTCCTCGACGCCGTCACCTCGGCCGACCGGTCCGCCGCGCCGGGCCGGAAGGCCGATCTGATGGGCCGCGCGCTCACCGCGGTGAGCACCGCCCGCAACGATCTCGACGGCCCGGGTTTCGGCTTCCGGCCGCGCTGACCCCGGTGCCGCCGACCCCGGCCGTGCTGGTTCCGGTCTGCTGGTCCCGGCCGTGCGTTGTGGCGCCCGGTGTCAGCTCAGGTGCCAGTCTCCGCTGAGTGTGTGCAGGACCGGGCCCGCTGCCAGCCGCGCGCCGTCGAGGGTCAGGTGGACGCCGTCACGGGTGCGGATGAGTACCGAGTGGCCGCCGCCGTCCGTCAGATAGTCGGTGTAGGCGCCGCCGTTCGACAGGGTCGGCCGCAGGTCCAGGAAGCGCGCCCCGGGAACCCGGTCGGCGGCCGCGCGGGTCGCCTCGTTCATCCGTGTGAAGTACCCGTTCAGCGTGCTCGAGCGGGCGGGAGGCAGGCTGAGCCAGTACACCCGGCGGGTTCCGCCGTCCGACCAGATGCGCATCAGCACGATCGCCCGGCGGCGGTACTCGGCCTCCCACTGCGGTGAGCCGGCCGGGAGGATCGTGCCGTCCGGCTGGGTGATGCCCTGGCCGTCGTTGCCGCCCATCGCCACCACCACCGCCTCGGGGTCGCGCTCGGCGACCTGGTGACGGGCGTGGGTGGCCCAGTCGAAGAAGTCCGGGCGGACGAGGCCGGTGCCGAACCGGGTGTCGGTCTCGGCGCGGATCGCCGGCGGTGCCGTCTTTGTGATCGTCGGCCCCAGCGACTCGGTCAACGAGTCACCCGTGACCAGCACTCGCAGCGGGTCGGCGGGGGTGGGGGTGCGCAGCGCGCCCGCCGCGTCGCCGTCCCGGCTTCGGTCTTTGACCTGGCCGGTGCCGGTGTTGGCGTCGGGCTCGGCGAGCGCGGCCGCGGCGGCGAGCTCGGAGTCGTCGGCCTTGCCCACGGTCGGGTCGGGGTGCCCGAAGGCCTTCGTCAGCAGCCGGTCGGGCTGGTTGAGCCGCAGCGCCGAGGTGACCTCGTCCAACGGACGGGCCACACCCAGCACCAGGTCCCGGGTGGTGCCGGGCGGCATCCCCTCACCGGCGTGCACCATCGCGGCCGAGCGCAGGACCGCCAGCAGGGCCAGGCAGGCCACGACGAACAGCAGCGCCCGCCGGGCCGACACGGCCGGCGTGGCGGGCTCCGTGGGTTTGGCGGGCTCCGTGGGCGTGGCCGGCTTCGCGCGCGGGGAGGGAGGGGGAGCCGTGGGGGGCGTCGCCGGAGCGGTGGGCGCGCTCGGTGACCTGGCCTCCGGCGTCATCGGACGGGTCCGTGGAGCCGGTGCGCCGGGCTGCCCCGGTGCACCGGGCGCGGCTGTCGGCGGCCGGTCGCCATCCCGGCGGGGAGCCGGCGCGGTTGGCGCCGATGCCGCGGGCTCGTCGCGCTGCGTCATGGCCTCCCCCGAGATTGTCGAGTTCTATGTGCTCAGGTGGTTACCTTAAGTGATGATCACTGTCGGTGCAGGCCGTGCGTCTGGTGCGTCCGATGTGCGGGGTGCGGGGTGCGGCAGGCGGATGACGCGCGGGTGCGGACTTCGTCAGAACCGGAAATAGATGAACGGCGCGACGTCCTGTTGGCCGACAAAGGTGTAGATGACCAGCAGGAACGCGACCACCATGATGATCTGCACGGTCAGTGGGCGGGCGGCGAAGGCCTGCTGTGCCCGGATCCACCAGAGCCGGGGGATGGCGGCCGTGCCGAGGCCGATCGCTATGGCGACCAGCACGGTGTTCGTCACCAGAGGCGATGGTCCACCGGCGGTGAGCAGGCGATGGAAGATCTCGCCGGCTGTCGCGAGGTCGGGTGACCGGAACAGCACCCAGGCCGCGCAGACGAAGTGGAACACAACGAGACGTCCGAGCCAGGCCTGTGACGTGTGCCGCCGGCCGCGCATCGGGACGGTGGCCGCGACCGGGGCGGCACCGCCGACCGCGACGGCCGCGCCGGCGGGGCCCGACCGGTCCGCCAGGGCGCCCACCGGCACCTCCAGGGACCGGGTCGGCGCGGGCACCATCGGCCTACCGACTCCATCAACTCCATCAACTCCACCGACCCCACCGCCGCCGACGTCACCGGTACCGCCGCCGCCGAATCCGTCCACCGGGCGCGGTCGGCCGTCGCGGCGGGCGCGCCAGGCGCGTTCGGCGGCGAGCCCGCCGCCGTGCAGGGCGCCCCAGACGACGAACGTCCACGCGGCGCCGTGCCAGAGTCCACCGAGGACCATGGTGATCATCAGGTTGACGTACGTCCGGCGGCGGCCCGCGCGGTTTCCGCCCAGCGGGAGGTAGACGTAGTCGCGCAGCCACCGGGACAGCGTCATGTGCCAGCGGCGCCAGAAGTCCTGGAGGCTGGTGGCCGTGTAGGGGCGGTCGAAGTTGTCGGGGAAGCGGAAGCCGAGCAGCAGGGCCACACCGATCGCGATGTCCGAGTAGGCGGAGAAGTCGCAGTAGATCTGTACGGCGTAGCCGTAGACCGCCACCGCGATCTCGCCGGAGGAGTGCCGTCCCGGTGCGTCGAAGACCGGGTCGACGATGCGGGTGGCGAGCAGGTCCGCGAGGACGACCTTCTTCACCAGTCCGCCCGCGATGAGGAAGACCGCCCTGGTCGCCTGTACCTGGCGCGGGTCCCGCGGCGCGGTGAGCTGGGGGGTGAACTCGCTGGCCCGCACGATCGGCCCGGCGACGAGGTGCGGGAAGAACGCCTCGTAGACGGCGAAGTCGATCAGTGACACCGGGCGGATGTCGCCTCGCCACACGTCGATCACGTAGGACAGCGCCTGGAACGTGAAGAACGAGATCCCGATCGGCAGCGCGACCTGCAGCAGCGGCAGCGGTGCGGGCAGCCCGACGTCCTGCAGGGCCCGGTCGACGGACAGCGCGAAGAAACCGTAGTACTTGAACCAGCCCAGCAGTCCGAGGTCGCAGGCGATGGCGGCGATCAGGATTCGCCTGTCCCGGAAGCGGTGGATGGCGACCGCCGCGGCCTGGTTGATCAGGGTGGAGGCGACGATGAGCAGCACGAACCGGGCGTCCGCGTAGGCGTAGAAGAAGTAGGAGGCGCCCAGGATGAACGGTTTCCACAGCAGTGGGACCGGCATGAGCAGCCAGGAGACGGCCATGACGACCACCAGGAACGCGGCGAACTCGATCGTTGGGAATACCACGCGCAACCGCCCGGCGTCTGCTACGGAAAGAGTACGGTCAACTACTGAAAGTAGTTGAAGTGGCGGCGCGGCGCTCCCCGACGGGCCACCGGCCGGCCCGGGGCGGGAGGCGGGTCACCCCGAGGGCGCGTGGATCACCCCTGTGTGACGCGGGTGACATGAAGCCGATTCGCGGCCGTGCACTGACGAAACGGCCGGGTGGTCGCTACCGTCCCGGGCATGAGAATCGTTCCCGTCAACGGCCTCGAGCTGGCCGTCGAGGTGCACGGTGATCCGGACGGACTGCCGTTGGTACTCGTGAGCGGGATGGGACAGCATCTCGTCGGTTGGCATCCCGAGCTGCTCGCGAGCATGGTCCGGCGTGGCTACCGGGTGATCGTCTTCGACAACCGGGACGTCGGGCACTCCACCCACCTCGACTGGCACGGCGAGCCCGACCTGCTGGCCATCGTGAACGGCGAGACGGAGCTCGCGCCCTACCGGCTCGAGGACCTGGCCGCCGACACGCTGGGCCTGATGGACGTCCTCGGGCTCGACTCCGCCCACGTCCTGGGCCTCTCGCTGGGCGGGATGGTGGCGCAGATCCTCGCGCTGACCAGCCCCGAGCGGGTGCGCAGCATCACCTCGGTGATGTCACACCCCGGCGATCCCACCGTGAAGCCGACGGACGATGCCGTCGACCTGCTGCTGCGCCCCAGCCCGACCAACCTGGCGGAGTTCGTCCTCGCCGCCGAGGAGTCCGCCCGGGTCATCGGTTCGCCGGAGTTCGCGCTCGACGTCGAATGGCTGCGCACCCGCTCGGCGGTGCTCTGGGAGCGGCGGCAGAACCCCGCGGGGGTCGCCCGGCAGCTCGCCGCCGTCCTGGTGGCGCCGGACCGCACCGAGGCGCTGCGCGCACTGCGGGTGCCGGCCCTCGTCGTACACGGCACGCTCGATCCGCTGATCCCCGTCCGCGGTGGACGGCTGACCGCGGCCGCGATCCCGTCCGCGGAGCTGATGGAGATTGACGGGATGGGGCACGACCTGCCCAGACAGATCTGGAGCCGGCTGCTGGACCGGCTGGAGGACGTCACGCACCACGGCGAGACCGTGCGCGCGGATGCGGCGCGCACGCGGGCCCCGGACAGCATGGTCAGGACCCCGGTTTCACCACCATGAGCGCGATCACCACGACCCAGCAGGTGACGGCGGCCGCGGCCCCGATGGTGATCATCGGGAGCTGGCGGCGCGCGTCACCGCCGCGTTCGATCTCGTGGACGGCCTTCCGCAGATTCCGCGCGACCACGGTCATCGTGATCGAGACCGCCGCGAGCCACAGCACGATCGACGCCGCCAGCCACGGGTCGCCGAACCCGCGGACGCTGCCGAACGACCCCTGCCGCACGATCACCAGCCCGAAAAGAACGATCAGGACGGTCGCGGGCGGGTAGTACCGGGTCGTTCGCACGGCGGCGCGCATCCTGGGTAGGCCGGCCGGGCCTGTCCGCACCAGCCCGGGAGCCGCGGCGGTCGTGACGCAGAGCGGCCCGACGAGCAGGACGGCCGAGAGCACGTGGAGGGTGAGGAAGAGCCCGAAGCTGCCCGAGTGCGGCATGTCGAGACCGTATCCAGCGCCGGCGGGGCGCCCGCCGCGGGGCGGCACGACTCCACCTTCGGGTCCACCTTCGAGGCCCCGCCGCGGCGGTCAGAGCTCCATCGCCTGGTAGTACAGCAGCTCGATCGCCCGCCCGAAGTAGGTGCCGTAGATGGTCTGCGACTCGCCGACGTAGGCGTAGCTGACCACGCTGTCTACCCAGCCGGCCCCGGGCCCGGCCCGACCGAGCCCGATGATCAGCGGTCCGCCGCTGGCACCACCGGTCATGTCGCAGTTCAGCCCGAGCGACACCGTCCCGTACGGGTCGGGGGAGGGCGCCCCGGCGCAGTAGACCAGCCGGTTGCCGTCGTAGGGCGCCAGCCGCGGGTATCCGAACGCGTACTGCGCGAAGGTGCGGGGCTGGTTGAAGGCGATGCGCTGGGCGCCGACGACGTCCTCGAGGTGACGGCCCCCGCGCGCGTTGAACAGGATGAACCCGGTGTCGTAGTCGAAGTCCCCGCCCAGGCCCCAGCCCGGGGTGACAGTGATCCGGCGGGCCGTCCACAGCCCGTACGGCATCTGTCCCTCGGAGTATCCGGGCATGAAGACGACGTTCGTCGCGAACTGGTCGCCCGTGCCCTCGTGCAGGCAGTGGCCCGCGGTCACGACCAGGTCGCGGCCCGGGCTGGACACGACCGTCGCCGAGCAGGCGTAGTCGACGCCGCGCAGCGTGGTGAACAGCCGGCCGACCGTCTTCGTCACCAGCCCGCCGTAGACGTAGGGGGCGCCGGTGCTCGGCGGCGGCGGCGTGGCGTCGCGCTGGGCCTCGCCGGCCGTGGCGGCCCCGTCCAGTGCGGACGGGGCCGGCCGGCCGCCGCGCTCGGCCGCGTCCGCCGTCTGCGCCCGGGCGCGCCGGTCGGCGGACCAGTACAGCTCGATCCGGGACTGCTCGTAGGGGGTCGCCGCGACCGGCGCCGACATCGGCTCGGCGTAGGGACGTCCGAGCGGTTCGGAGTACGGGCCGGCGAAGGGGCCGGGCAGGTCCGAGAAGGGCGCGGGCGGGACGGCTTCGGTGGCACCGCCGGCCGGGAGGTCACCGGCGGCGGCGGCCGCCAGCGTCGGGACGGTCGGGGCGACCGAGCACAGTGCCGCCGCCACCGCGACCGCGGCGACCCACCGCCGGCGCCGGTGGGTTCCGAGTCCGTCGCCGCGTCCGTGCTTTGCCACCACGAGCGCGCACGGTAGCAGGTTGCTAACTCATCGTGCTCGTGCTGGGTCGGTGGTTCGCCGGCCGACCCGGGGCTCAGCGGGCGACGCGCCGTGAACCGCGGGAACGCAGGTAGTCCCGGATGACGTAGCTGCCCAGCGCGGACGGGTCCGGGGAGAGCACCCGCCCGCCGTTGCGGCGGGCCATCTCCTCGACGAAGCGCACCAGGCGGGGCTCGTCGTCCAGCATGAAGACGTTGATCGTGACGCCGCGGCGGGTCAGCCGGTCGACCTCGGCGAGCGTCAGCTCCAGTGTCTCGGGCAGCGGCGGCCAGGAGAAGGACGGCGTGCCGTTGCGCTGCAGGTGGGCTGTGGGCTCGCCGTCCGTCACCACCATGATCACCGGCTCGGAGTCCGGGTAGCGGCGCAGCAGCCGTCCGGCGATGAGCAGCGCGTGCTGCAGGTTCGTGCCCTGGACCATCTCCGAGTCGAGCCCGGCGAGCTCGACCGGGCGCAGCTCGCGGGCGTAGTCGGAGAAGCCGACGATGTGCACCTTGTCCTGCGGGAACCGGGTGGCCACCAGGGTGTGCAGTGCGAGCGCGGTCGACTTCGCCACCCCCCAGGTGCCGCGCAGCGCCATCGAGTAGGAGAGGTCCACGAGCAGGCAGACGGCCGCGCTGGTGCGCCGCTCCGTCTCGGCGACCTCGAAGTCGTCGACCGCCAGCCGGATCCGCTGGCCCCGCCCCGGCGGCCCGCCGCGCAGCACCGCGTTGCGCACCGTGCGGACGACATCGATGGGCTGGGTGTCACCGAACTGCCAGCGCCGGGACGTCCCGAGCAGGTCACCGGCCGAGCCGGCGTCGGTGAGGCTGTGGTCGCCGCGCCCGCGCGCCGCCACCTCGCGGAAGATCCGCGCGAGCGCCGACTCCCCGATGCGCCGGACGGCCCGCGGCGTGAGCTCCAGCGCTCCGGCGCGGCGGGTGACGAACCCCTGCCGCTCGAGCTCCCGCTCGATCTGCTGCAGGTTGCGCAGGTCGTCGACGGCCGAACGGCCGAGCGCGCGCTCGACGGCCTCCGGGTCGACGTCGTCCAGGGACGCGCCCGGGTAGTCCTGGCTGAGTGAGGCCGCGAGGTCGTCGAGCTCCGCCAGCTCCTCGAGCGCGCTGGTCGCGTCGCCGAGGCCGAGCGGCTCCTCACCGGTCATCGCGTCGGAGAACCGCCCCCGGCCGCGCCCGCGCGAGCGTCCGCCCCAGTCCAGGCCCGGCCGGGCCGACCGCAGCGCCTGCGACAGCCGGGACATCTCGGTGGCCAGGCCCATGTCCTCCATCGCGGTGGACATCAGGTCGGCGAGCTCCTGGCGCTGCTGCGGGGTCAGCCCGGCGAGCAGGCGCTCCGCCGCCGCGGCCCGGCGGGCGAGCACGTCGACGAGCTCGTCGAGGTCGCGCGGGTTCTCCGGGAAGAACTCGCCGTTGCGGCGCATGAACTCGTCGAAGCGGCCCTGGGTGTCCTCACCCCGGGCGTCCGCCTCCAACAGCTCGTTGAGCTCGCGGACCATCTCGCGCACGCGGGCCATGTCCTCGGGCGAGGCGCCCTGCAGCGCCTGCTTCATGCCGCGGAACTGCGCGTCGAGGACCTCGCGGCGCAGCAGGTCGGAGATCTGCTCGTAGGTCTCGCGGGCCTGCGGCGAGCGCCAGTCGTAGTCGGCCAGCTCGCGCACGGCCCGGGCCGGGTCGGACGGCAGCGCGTCCAGCTCCGCCTCGCGCATCCGCGCCTCGTCCGCCGGGTCGGGGAACAGCGTGGCCCGCTCCTGCCCGACCGCGGTGTCGAGCAGCCGGCGGACCTCCTCGAGGGTGCCGTCCAGCCGGCCGCGCGAGCGGGCCTCGCGGCGCCGGCGCTCGATCGCGCGACGCAGGTCGTCCAGGCCACGGCGGTTCGGCATGCCCCGGCGCAGCAGGCTCTCCAGGGCCTCCCGGGGCGTGCGCCCCTCGAGGATCTGCCGGGACATCTCGTCCATGGCGTCGGTCGCGGAGAACGGGGAGGCCAGCGGGTCCGGCCCGCCGTCCCATGGGCCGTAGCGGAACTGTCCGGAGCTCACCGGTTCCTCCTGGGTGGCCTGTGCCGCGGGGCGCCCCCCCCCCCCCCCCCCCCCCGGGGGGGGCGGGGGGGCGCCCGACCAGGAGGATCACGAGTAGTTGCGCTGGGCCAGGTGGACGTAGTCGAACTGCAGCGGCTCCCGGTGCAGCACC
>NZ_JALKFY010000330.1:0-239 GCF_023242985.1 Frankia sp. Mgl5
TAAAAGGGCGCACGACAAAAATTAAGCCGCTGCTCTTGAATCAGGAATTTCTGGTGGGATTAGGGAATATTTATGTGGACGAGGCCCTGTTTCGCGCAGGAATCCATCCCGAGCGGCCGGCCGGAAAATTGACCGGCAAACAGGTGACCAAGCTGCACGAAAGCATTGTCGCTACCCTTTCCGAAGCGGTGGAACAGGGCGGAAGCTCGATCAAATCGTACGTAAACGGTCAGGGTGAG
>NZ_JALKFY010000331.1:0-239 GCF_023242985.1 Frankia sp. Mgl5
GGATGCTGACGGTGCGCAGGCGCTTCAGGTGCTTGCCGTACGTCGATGCGGCGGTCGTCACCTGCATCGCGAGTTCGCGGGTCGGCGTCAGCACCAGCAGGCCCGGACGGGCGACCGGCTGCGGACGGCGGCCGCGGCGGTCGCCATTGTTCGGCTCGCGCGGGGTGCGCGGCTGCTGTGCCTGCGCCTTTTGCATCTGCGCGAAGCGTTCGATGGCCGGCAGCATGAAAGCGGCCGTC
>NZ_JALKFY010000332.1:0-238 GCF_023242985.1 Frankia sp. Mgl5
CTGCGACTTCTTCACCGTGGACACCGTATTCCTCCAACGGATCTACGTGTTCTTCATCGTCGAGCACGCCACCCGCCGTGCCCACGTCGTCGGGGTCACGAAGCATCCAACCGCGGCGTCGGTATCGACGGCGAGCTCGTAGTGGCCACAGCGGATGTTCCGAACAAGAGCGTGCCCGGTGCTGATCGTCTGGACCGAGCGGAGCCGTTTCAGGCCGCGCATCGGCCGGAGTCGGGCT
>NZ_JALKFY010000333.1:0-238 GCF_023242985.1 Frankia sp. Mgl5
GCGTCATACGGTGGAGTCCATTCGACCGGGTAGAGTCTTGCTTTTCCATCCGGGAATGCAAATCGATCTGTGTAGAGCAACGGTGTGCTTGTCCCATCCGGCAATACTGGCCAGACTTGGCTGCTCCACCCTTCCAGTCGATCATAGGAGACGCCGGCAAAGATCGGGGCAAGTGATGCTGCTTCCGCCATGATTTCGCCTGGATGTTGATAATTCCACTTCGCTCCAAGCTGATTGG
>NZ_JALKFY010000334.1:0-238 GCF_023242985.1 Frankia sp. Mgl5
TTTACATGCTGATCGCCTCGTCCGCCGCCTCGCAGGAACGGAACTCCTTTCCCGCGCAGTCGGAAAAATGTCTCCGTTTGCGTACCCGCAGGCACCTTCAGCTTCACCCGACCATCCACAGTAGGGATTTCGATTTCATCGCCTAGCGCGGCTTGAGCAAAATTAACCGGCACCTCGCAGTATATATCGTTTCCTTCCCGTTCAAAGAACTCATGCGGCTTTACGCGTAGGACGACAT
>NZ_JALKFY010000335.1:0-238 GCF_023242985.1 Frankia sp. Mgl5
CGCCTGTTTAATCCGCGCTTCCTTGTCCGCTTCCGCCTGGGAGATAGTCGCATCCCGCTTCACCGCAGCAATTTGCGGAATCCCCAGAGCAGCCAGGTACCCGTTTTTGTCGCGCACATCCTTGATGGTGAAGCTGACGACAGACAAGCCCATCTTTTTCAAATCCTTGGCGGCAACCGACTGTACCTCTTGGGCAAACCGTTCCCGATTCTTGTAGATCTCCTCTACCGTCATGCTT
>NZ_JALKFY010000336.1:0-238 GCF_023242985.1 Frankia sp. Mgl5
TCCTTGCGATCGATTGGTGCTGCGGTTGGCGCAGCGGGTTCAGCGGAGGCAAGAGGCGTTTCCATCTGTTGGTTCGCGTTGGCGCTCACTTGCGAGCCGATGTCGCAGCCTGGCTCCATTTTATCTTCCGGTTGGGCAGGAGCCTCTGCATGCGCTTCTCCATGTCCATGATCAGGCATGTTCGGGATTTCCCCTTCTGCGTCAAACACGATCAAGGGATCCCCCACAACGCAGACTG
>NZ_JALKFY010000337.1:0-238 GCF_023242985.1 Frankia sp. Mgl5
GTATGTGGTGGTCGATGCGTTCACGTGGCAGGACGGCATCGCGGCCAACTACCAGGCGAACGGCTTCAGCGTGTCGAATACCGACACCGCGTGCAACCTGAAGGCGATGGTCCAGGCCGCCACGCAGTACGGCGTCGCGAACGCGACCGCGTTCGGCTCGTCGCTGTTCTGCTCGCCGCAGACCTACACGGTCGCGAACGCGGACCAGACCTACATGTTCGCCGATACGGTCCACCCG
>NZ_JALKFY010000338.1:0-238 GCF_023242985.1 Frankia sp. Mgl5
TTGAAACCTTGCTTGCGGCTTTCCAGATAGCGTTCCGCTGCTTCATTCGTACTGTAATAGGTTAGACGCGCATTTTCCAGCAGCTCGAAGAGGCTTTTCTCCATCTGCTGCTTTGCCGCTGCGCCGCCTTGCTTCGCTTTCTCCAGCTCCATTTCTGCATGGTGGCGCGCTGCTTCCACCTGCGCGGGCTCGGTCGCGTCTATCCCCTCTACCGGCACCTCCAGCTTCGCTTCCCATT
>NZ_JALKFY010000339.1:0-238 GCF_023242985.1 Frankia sp. Mgl5
CTCTTCACATGGCCTGCGGCTGCAGGAACGGCCGCTGTATAAGCTGGAAAGATTCGATGTAGGGGAGCTGTTCCACGCCTCTTTAAAGCGGGCTGTGGAACGAATGAACGATGACCGTCTGGAATGGAGCGGTTTGACGGAAACAGATAGCATGCAGCTGGCCAGCGAAGTGGTCGAAGAGATGGTGCCGATTACCCGCAGCAATATCCTGATGCGCACAGCGCGATACCGCTACATG
>NZ_JALKFY010000813.1:0-33562 GCF_023242985.1 Frankia sp. Mgl5
ACCATGACGGATCGTGACATAGAGTGCCACGTCAGCTACCACCGGATGTGCGGCAGAGCCGCTAACTTTACAGACCCAGCCCGAGCAGCCGGCCGCAGATCGACTCGATCGCGGCCGGCACGTCCGGGTTGTGCCGCAGGTGGGGGGTGCGGGCCGTGTCGTTGGCGACGGCGACCGCGGAGTGCACGCGGATCCGGGCGGTGGTGGGCTCGAGCTCGGGGTGCATGAGCTGGAGCAGGTGGACCCATTCGGTGAGGTAGTTGTGCTGGGCTCGACGGGCGGCGTGGCGTTCGACCTCCGGGAGGTGCTCGACCTCGGTGATCAGCAGCCCGATCAGGTCGTGGTGGACCTGAGAGAATCGGATGTAGGAGACGACCAGTCTGCGCAGTGCATCGGCTGCACCGCTCGAGGTCTGATAGATGGTGCTGACGTCCATCAACAGGGCGGCTGTGCCGCGCTGAAACGCGGTGCGCAGCATGTCCAGCTTGCTCGGGAAGTGGTTGTAGACGCTGGGGCCGGTGATTCCGACGGCGTTGCCGATGTCCTCGATGCCGACGCTGGCGAAGCCCTGGGCGGCGAACATCCGCACCGCCTGGGCGAGCAATGCCTCCCGGCGTGACGCCGGCAGCAACACCGGTCCAGCTGGTGGTGGCGACGGTGCGGCGAAGGCACTGGGCAGCGGGGTTTCCAGCACAAGGCCGGCAAGCTCGGCGAGCAGTTCGTCGTAGGCGGGTCGGGGCAGTTCAAGGTGGTGGAAGGACGGGCTCATCAGAACGGCAAGCGTCGCCCAGGTGACCAGGTCGGCGGTGCGGCGGTCGAGCTCAGGGCGGGCGGCGCGCACCCGGTCGGTGAGTCGGCGTCCGATCTCGCGGACCTCGGCGCGCACCAGAGCATGGTCGTTGGGAGTAAGGCGGCGGGCTTCTCGCTGCCAGAGCACGCCGAGGTGGCGTTCGTCGAGGCACAGGGCGGCGAGCTGGGCTGACGCCGTGGACGGGTCGGCGAGGTTGAGATTTTCGAGCAGTTGCCGCATCGGGGCCAGGCCTCCGGCGATGACCTCGCGGAGTAGGTTTTGCTTGCTGGAGAAGTGCCGGTACAACGCGGACGGGCCGATCGCCACGGCCTCGGCGAGGTCGGTCATTCCGATCTGGTCGTAGCCGCGGCGGGCGAACAGGTCAGAGGCGGCGCCAAGGATCAGTGCCCGCCGGTTACGCGGACGGGTGCCACGCGGCGGCGCGAGCGTACGGTCCGGCACGGCAACCTCCTCAAGGTAGGTCAGCCCAGTTCCAGCGACCGGTCGAGGGTCTCTGCGGTGCCGCCGTAGATCCGCAAGTCCGTCCAGGCTCGGGTGATCGGGTACTTGACTATGTAGCCGTAACCGCCGTGCAACTGCGCGCAGGCGTCCGTCACGCGGCCCTACAGCTCGATGCTCCTCCACCTGGCCTTGGCCGTGTCGACCGGGGACAGCCGGCCGGCGATCTGGCGGTCGACGTACTGCTGGGCGATGTCGATCTCAGTAGCCCCGACTCGGCGAGCCGGAGCCGGGTGTTTCTGCGAGGTGCCGCCGGGCTTGCCGACGGCGCATTCGAGGATGTAGTCGACTGTCCAGCCGAACGCGGCGCCACTCTGCACGACCCCGCGGACCTCGCAATCGACAGCCGCTCCCGCGGGATGCTGCGGATCAGGCTGCAAGAAGCCATCGCTCTCCGCTCGGCGGTGTCCTGGGCATGCAGGCCCGCCTTCGCCAGATTGCGGCCTTACTCGAAGCCGGGGTATCGCGTTCGACGACCAGCAGCGGCAGCAGGCCCTGTGCGGGTGCTCCGCTGGTGCGCCAGCGCCGGAAGCTCAGCGCCAACGGTGAGGTTCTCGGTCACCTGGCTCGGACGCCCGCACCCGGCCTGGGTGCACGACGAGTATGGAGCTGGCTTCGGCGACCAGCTCGTCGCGGGTGACGGCGGACCTCTTCACCGGGAATTCCAGCATGCCGCCCTTTTGGGAGGAAATGTGGACAATGCGCGCTTGCAGGGAGATCCGTATGCACGAACACGTGGTAACTGAGTATCTGATCGTCATGCCCGAAGCTCGTCGAGCGGCTCGCGGTCATCAACACGCCTGTCTGGCTGATGGCCTTGGTGTAGAAGAAATCGACGGCGCTTCGCAGTGACAATGATCGGCCCGCCCGCCTGCGCGTCCTGAGGCCGTGTCGGTGTTGATGGCCAGGCTCAGCCCGTCTTCTCGTAGAGGGTGACCACGGCGGCGCCGCCGAGGCCGATGTTGTGCTGCAGCGCCAGATTCACGCCCTCCACTTGGCGCTTGTCGGCCTCGCCGCGCAGCTGCCATACCAGCTCCGCGCACTGCGCCAACCCGGTCGCGCCCAGCGGGTGTCCCTTGGACAGCAGCCCACCCGACGGGTTGGTCACCACGCGCCCGCCGTAGGTGTTGTCGCCGTCGGCGATGAACTTCTCCGCCGTGCCCTCCAAGGTCAGCCCCAGCGCCTCGTAGGACAACAGCTCGTTGATGGTGAAACAGTCATGCAGTTCCACGACGTGGATGTCGCGTGGGTCCACCCCGGCCGCCTCATACACCTGCCTCGCTGCGGACCTGGTCATGTCGTAACCGACCAGGTGCATCAGGTCCCCATCGAACGATGACGGGGTATCCGTGGTCATCGCCTGAGCGGCGATCGCCACGTCGGTGCGCAGCCCGTTGGCGCGCGCGAAATCCTCGGAGACGACAACCGCGGCAGCCGCGCCGCAGGTGGGCGGGCAGCACTGCAGCCGGGTCAGCGGACCAAAGATCCGCGGTGAGGCAAGAACCTCATCCACAGTCAGCGGATCGGTGAACACCGCATACGGGTTGTGGGCCGCGTGCCTGCGAGACTTCACCGAGATCCGCGCGAACACCGTCGGGTCCATCCCGTACTTCTCACAGTAGGCCGCGCCCGCACCACCAAAGTATCGCGGCGCGAAGGGTACACCCTCGGCCTCGCCCTGAACCTTGGTAATCACTTCGTCAAACCGCCTGAAGGCACTGGGTCGGTCGTCCCACTGCGTCCTCAGCGCGCCGCGCTGCATCTGCTCGAACCCGAACGCCAGCACACAGTCCGCCGCTCCGGAGGCCACCGCCTGACGCGCCAGGAACAGCGCCGATGATCCAGTCGAGCAGTTGTTGTTCACGTTCAACACCGGCGCCCCGGTCATCCCTACCCGGTACAGCGCGTTCTGCCCGCTGGTCGAGTCGCCGTACACATAGCCGGCGTACGCCTGTTGGACTGTAGCCAGGTCGATCCCGGCATCAGCCAGGGCCGCCTTCACCGCCCCTTCTGCGAGCACGTCGTAGCTGTCGCTCCTGCTCGGCGTCGCGAACGGCACCATGCCGACACCCGCCACCACAACCCGATCCCTCATCATCACTCCAAAGGCTATCGACTGTTCACTTAATGATGACGATCCCATCGCAGCAGCGGCCAGGAGAGTCCAATGTGACACGTGACACACTTGCAGTGATTCACCGAGACGAGAGTGGTGTAGATATTTCACGGGTGTGTAGGAACCGTCGCCAGGGGGTGGGGCCAGCGCGTCGGGGTGCGGGATCGACCCGGGCGGAGCGCAGGATGGTCCAGACGGTACTGGCCCCGTAAGTAGCCGAGTCGGATGAGTTCGCCGTGGATGCGGCGGTAGCCCCCAGGGCTCCGGCGAGGTAGCTCACAGTTTTGATTCGCTACAGGCTATGACGAGCAGGCCGAGTGCCACGTTGCGATCGGCGGCGACCTCCTCCAGAGTTTCCTTGATTTTTCTCCTGCCGTTGAGGCGGAGGATTCCGATGGTCAGGTTCCGGAGGCTCGCGAAAGCGTGATTCGTGTTCCCGGTGTAGGTCGGATCGTCGTCCTCACGCCAGGCAGTATCGCGAATGTAGTGGATCTCATTTTCGATGCCCCATTGGCCGCGGACGCGGGAGTAGGACGCTGTGGCGTGCGTGCACGTAGCACTGGTGAGGGCGAGGGAGTATTCGCGGGTGAGGCGAACTCCGGCGAGGTCGAACTCGTCTCGCCGGATGATGGCAGCCTTCTTGACATGCGGGAACTCGATGCCGTCGGCTTTCGTGGTCCAGGTCTGCCAACTTTTAATCCGGCCGTGTCCGCGTTCCTCGACCTCATGGTGGGCTGGTTCCTGGAGAAGTGGAAGGACCCGCTAAAATGTCTGCCTTTCTAGCGTCGGGCGATTCCCCTTCGCAATCATCACGTAGTCCATCCCGTGCTTGACGATGTCCTTTGTGGTGTCGTCCTGCGTATGCACCGCGTCGAGGGTCACGGTCGAACGGCCCGGCATTTCCGGAAGCTGGTCGAGCAGATTCTCGACCTTGGTGATCTCGTTGGTGTCGTCGGGGACACGGACCTGTCCGACGACGAGACCCCTGCCATGGATCATCGCGGCGAGTAGCTTGACCTGTGTCTTCTCATCTACCCAAGCTCCACGCATGACCTGGCCATCGACCGCGATGGTGATCTACTCCCCGTTCCCCCAGGCGGTCTGCGCGAACAGCCAGCAACCGATGCGGGCGTCCAGAGCCGCGATGTCGATGACCTTGAGGACCCTGCGGATCGTCTTTTCGCTGGGTACTCGGTACCGTCCGAGGAAGTGGTCGTAAGGCGCGCCCAGCCGGGCCAGCAGGGGCTGGGGGATTCTCGCCGCCCAACGGCCGATCTCGCTGAGGCACTTTGCGCCCGTCATCGTCGAAACAAGCGAGGTCGACAGGATGTACCGCAGGCTGTAGATCGCCCCCTTCGCCTTGCGTGGGTCGGGAATCTCGCCGAGCATCGCGAGCAGGCTGGAGATGTCGAGCTGCTCGCAATCGATAGGCTTGGTGGACAGGCTGGGGTCAGGCTGGCATGATGGCACGTGGTGGCCTTCTGTCTTGGGGTTTTGTTTGGTGGTACTTACATTGTCCCAAGCGGAAGGCCACTCCTTCCTCAACGGGGAGCCTGCATCCCGTCAAGCATTTCCAGGCAATCGTGTGCCCAGCGACGCTGAATGCGCTGTCGAATCACGGTCAGCGCCAGGAAAAGTTGCTATGGCACGAATCCACGACGAGCTGTAGCGATAATCAATTGCCCGTCGGACGCCCAGGAATGATCATCGAACTGGCTACCGCCAGCTATCGATTATGACGCTGCGCTACCTCACTGGAGCCCTGGGTAGCCCCAGTGGGGGTTCTCCTCGGCGAAGGGAGGATCAGCTTGCGGATTTCTGATGGGGTGGAGGGCCGGCTGGTGGGCGGTGTGGCTGGGTCCAGCGGCGGCGAACCAGGCGGCGGTGCCAGGGCAGAATCGTCTCTGGTCGCATACATGTAACACGATCGGCTGTGAGGTCCGGGGGAGCAGCCAGGCTTGACGGGTAGGGGTAGCGCGGCCGTGTTCGACGGTGAGGAGCGCGGTGGCGCTGGCGACGCCCGCCATGTCCAGGGGCTGAGACTGACGTTGCGCAGAGCCCCTGGAAGGGGCGCGGGACCGCCACCCCGACCACGGCCAGAACCATTCCAGCGACGGCGATCCCACCCTGGCCGTCCGCGTGGACCGCGGTCAGGGTGGCTGCGAGGCTCAGGGCTCACGCCCAGGGCGAGCACGAGCCCGGCGACGGTCAGAGGTGGCACGTACCCCCGCCACTGCTGGCGTGGGCCCGGACCGGGCCTGGGAAGCCCGTGTGACGCACGCACTCCGTGCTGCCGGCCTCGTCCCTGTACACGCGGGGGTCCCCGCGGCGGTATCGGACGATGACCACGTTGATCTGGCGCTGACGGGGCAACGCGAGAACGAACGGTAATTCACGCTTTCGAGGTCGTTCGCGGCTACTGGCGCGCGGTGCGGCAAGCCAGTTGATCACCTGGGGGGCGTGAGGGTTTCCGGGGGCGTGCTGGTCCGCGCCCTGGGCGCCGCCGGCGGGTCCGTCGTCGTGGTGCTCGAAGTGCCTACTTGAGGCGTGCGTGGACGGGGCCGGCTGTGCCTGGGCCGTTGCGCTGGAGCTCGAAGAGGTCGGTCGCGACCATCAGATCCGTGAGGCGGGAGTAGCCGTAGGTCTTCAGGACGACCGCGGGGTGCTTGCGGATGGCCAGCCCGACGGTCGACAGGTGGGCCCAGCCGTCGGGGCCGGTGTTCGTCGTGACCGCCTCGCGGAGCCGGCTGATAAGCGCGGTGTCCGCGCGCAGTTCGGCGGTCGTCGCCCGGGTGGCATGCGCGACCAGGGCGGTCTTCGCTTTGTTCTTCGGTGGGGCGGCGGCAGTGACCTGCGGCGCGTCGGTATCCGGGCGCGGCATAACCGTCGTGGTTTCGCCGGTCGCCTCAGGTGGGTGGGGTGTCGGCGGGCTGGCCTGGGCAGGGACAAGCACCTGGCCGGGTTTCGCGGCAGGCGTTGGCAGCGTTTCGGCCGCTGCGAGGGTCTCGACGAAAACGAAGGTGTCGCAGGCGGCGGGAAGGCCCGGGTTCGTCTTCTCCTCACCGAACCCGTAGACGGCCAGGCCGCCCTCGCGGATCCGTTCGGCCAGCCGGGTGAAGTCGCTGTCCGAGGTCGCCAAGCAGATTCCGTCGACGGAACCGGAGTGCAGCAGATCCATCGCGTCGATCGTCAACGCCAGGTCGGCTGCGTTCTTCCCCTTGACGGCGGCGAACACCTGCACCGGCCGGATCGAGAGGTCCTGCAGGGTCTTCTTCCAGCTCCTCAGCGAGCCCGACCAGTCAGCGTAGGCACGCCTCACCCGAACCTCCCCGTACTGGGCGCTCGCGGCGAGGAGCAGTTCGACGGCCCACAGCGGGATGTTCTCCGCGTCGATGAGTACCGCAAGCTGTGCCGAGCCGGCTCCGTCCACCATGCTGGTTCCTCCCTCGCGGGCGCCTGGCATCCGCGGCTACGGAACACGGCTGGCCGCCCCCAGGATGGCACGCGGCCCGTGCGCTCGCGGTGTCCACCAACCCTCAGCCGTTCGTGGTGCCGCGTCCCTCCGTCCCCAGCCGGTCCGCGTCCAGCGGGCACCGCATCTGGGCGTGACGCGGTAGACGTGGCACCGGGGTGCCCGTCCTGGTCTTGACCCCGGCGAGCTGGACGCCTTCGCCCAAGGGCGTCGCGACGAGTGCAACCAGTAACCGTCGGCCCGGCCAGCGCGCGGTCGCCGGTTGCCCGCTGAGTCCCTCTCGGACAGGCCAGGTCGACGCTTCCCCGTTCGGGATCGACTACCTTCTGTAACCGGCACGCTTTACGTGTCCGGTATCGGCTGTTATATCAAGGTTCGCCGCGGCGTGTGTGCGCATTGTGTGCGCGGATGTCCCGGCACGGCGCGGCATTTTCCGGCACGTTCCGGCACGGAAATCGCCCTGACCTCGGATTTTGCGGCACGACGCGGCACGTTCCGGTATGTTCGGATACGCGGTGATCCGTCTTGTAATCGGATGGCTTGGGTGGCGAGGCCTTGCATCGGACTGCCCCTGGCCTGTGGTTTGACGTCGCGGTGATCGTCGCGTGCCGAGGAAGGTCCGGGTTGCTGTCAGGGCAGGCTGGCGCGTAGGGCGTACTCCACCGGGATCTGCTGCCCGGAGAGCAATAGCCGCCAGCGGCCGTCGCGACCACGTGTCATCTGGTCCTGTCGTCCCGAGGGATCCTCGGCGTCGAGGTACTCGGTGAGCACGTCGATCCATAGGCCGGCGTCTGCGGCGGCCGTCACGATCTCTCCGAGGCCGTGGGGGTACCGCACAGTCCGGGTGGTCTGCAGGCGGGTGGCGCTGCTGGCGTAGAACGTCGTCGAGCGCAGGTGGTGTGCTGCTCCGCCTTGGTAGGGGAAGTCGAACCGAACCGGATCCACGGTGTCGATCATCTGGGTCAGCGGGTGGCCGTCGACCAGCACCAGGGCGCCGCCGTGGCGCAGAGCGGTGGCCGCGGTGGTCATCCACGCTGGGATGTCCTCGATCCAGGGCAGCACGCCGTAGGAGGCGACCACCAGGTCGAAGGAGCCGGAGAGCCCGTCCGGTAGCCGCTGCGTATCGGCCTGGACGAACCATGCGTCGAGACCTGCGGCGGTGGCCAGCGCGCGGGCGCGTTCGACCGCGACGCCGGAGAAGTCCAGCCCGGTCACCTGGGCACCGAGCCGTGCCCACGAAAGTGCGCCCAGCCCGAAATGACACTGCCCGTGCAGCAGATCCACCCCGGAGACCGACCCGACCGCCGCGGTCACCTCGTCCCGTTCCCGGACGGACAGCGCGCAGGGCGAGGGATGCCGGACGGGCCCGGACGGCGATCTCCAGGTCGGGTTCCGGGGCGGCGTAACGCACCAGGACGGGCAGCCCGGAGATGAGATCCGTCAGGCTACCCGTCCCAGGATCAGGTGTTGGCCGTAATAGATGAAGAGTGCGCGGGAGTGTCAGGGAAGGCGGCACTCCCGCGGCGATCAGGACAGCTTGACCCAGTAAGTGCCGCACACCCTGAGGTAGGGAACGTTCTTGACGACCTGGCGAACCCGGCCGAGCCAGATCTCGGTCGTCGTCACTGTCTTGTAGAGTGCGGAGATGGGCGCCGAACCCGTCACGAGCACTCCGTTGGCGTTGTAGACACCGCGGTAGACCCCGTCGAACCAGAAGTTGACGTACGTCACGCCGCCGGAGATGACTCCGCGGAACTGTGCGGAATGCCGGCGGTCGACTCCCAGGTAGGAAGCGGTCGAGGAAACCGGAACTTGGCGGTCCGAACAGGTGGCTGCGTGCGCGGTTCCCTGTCCGAAACTGATGACAGCTACCGCCATGACGACAGCGAGAACCATCGCCACCAGATTTCTGGGCAGCCTTCGAAGAACTATCATGAATTTACCCCCGACTGCACGTCTCGCACGAGACGCCCCCTTGTGAGCCCTTGGCTCAAAAGGTGGACTATAACACCGGCGGGACTGTGCCGCAGACGAGAAGCCGGGCATGCGAAGGGCCTGGTCGGGGCCTGGGCTCAGCCCGGCGGGCGGGCCCGGTGAACGCGACTGTCAGCCTGCGGTGAGGGTCGGAGGCGGGGATTACGGGATCCCGACGGTCAGTGAGACGGCCCGGGGAGCCAGTCCGCGGCGAAGGGGAAGAGATACCTGTCCGCGATGACGGTCAGCAGCCGGCGGGTCGAGCCGGGCGCCTTCGCCGCACCCACCGGAACACCCGGCCCCACCTGCTCGTACGCCCGCCGCGCGACGGACTCCAACATTCGCGGGACGTCGTCGCGGGTCAGCCGCAGCCCGGTGGCCTCGCGCAGCCGGCTCACCGCGAGCAGGCCGAGCGTCCGCTCCGCGTGATCGGGGAAGACGCCGGCCAGGAAGACGGCGCCGTCGCCGAGCCGCCGCCAGACCGCCGGGCGCTGCGCGGCGGGGACGGCGTCGAGCAGCGCCGCCAGCCGGGGGAGGTCGAGCTCGTCCCAGCGCTGGCGCCGCCAGCCCCGGTCGGTGCGCCGCCACACCTCGCCGCCGGCGAGGCGGGAGTAGGAGGCCAGCAGCTCGGCGAGGTAGAGCTGATGGGCGGGCACGGACGCGAACGCCGCCAGCTCGGGCGCGTCGAAGACGGGCACCCGGGAGCGCGGCCCGGCGCGCTCGGCGACATAGGTGGAACCGACGAGGCCACGCGCCGTGCGGTGTACCGCGGCGGCGAAGACCAGGAACGGCGAGATGAAGGTGAACCTGTCCGGTTCGTCGCGGCCGGCCGTACCCGCGGTGAGGAGCAGCCCGTCCGCCACCGCGGGCCGGTCGAGCAGGTCGAGGATGAGGGTGGGCTCGCGGCGCAGCGCCCCGACCTGATCCGCCCGGCCGCCGGTGAGCGCCAGCAGGTCCTGGTCCGTCAGGTGTTCCCCGTATCGCCGGGCGACGACCTCACGTTCGTCCACCGCCTCATTGTCTCCCCCGGCGGCCTGTCGCGTTCACGTCCGTCGCATGTCCGCTCCGCTCGGTAGACAGGTGGTGTGGAACCGGACCTGCCGACATCACTGCCCGCCAAGCTGTACCTCCTCGCCTACAACCTCGAGAAGGACCGGATGTACCCGAACCGGCGCCTCGGCCAGGCGCTGCGGGCCGCGGCCCTCACCGAGCTGTGGGCGGGCGGCTGGCTCGCCGACGATCACGGCCTGGCCCGGCTGACCGACGGGCCGACCCTCGACGGTGGGCCAGGTGGCGGCCCGTCCGGCCGGGCGGCGCCGACGCCGCGCGGCGGGGTGGGGCGGGCCGACCCGGTGGTCGCGGCGGTGCACCGGCAGATCACCGCCGCGGCCGAGCCGCGTACCTGGGCGGCCTGGATCGACCTCGACCACCGGGCGGCCGTGGTCGAGACCCGTGACGACCTCGAGGCGGCCCGGTGGGTGCGGGTCGCCCGTGGGCAGGTCCTCGCCGTGATCCCGACAACCGCCGTCGCGCTGCTCGAGCGGCCCAGGGTCCGGGAGCTCAACCGGGCGGCCGGGCGGGTCCTGCGGGGGGAGGTCAGGCCCGAGGACGCCGCGCCGGACCTCGTCGCGCTGGTGGCCCTCGCCGCCGCCGGGCAGGTGATCACTCTGGTGAGCGCGGGCCAGCGCAGGGCGTTCCCCGACCGGCTGGCGGATCTCGTCGCGCGGACCGGCCCCGCCGCCGCCGCGCTCGCGGGCCGCCGTCGCGCGGCTGTGGGACAGCGCGACGCAGTCGGTCTGGCGCGATGCGCGCGCGTCGGTGGCCACAAGTCCCCCAAGGTGTGAGACAGCGCGTCCGGGTTGGGCGTGACCAGCTATTTCCTGGTGAGATTAGCTGCGACGGCCGCCGTCGGCACGGACGGTCCCGGGGCGGGCGGAACAACGAGGAGTGCGACATGTCCGTCCTGCAGTGCGGGTCCGGCGAGGTACCGGGGGAGCACTACCTGCCCTCGTCGCCCAAGACGGTCACCTGGGGCCGGCTGCCCAGCGCGGCGACCGACCCGGTGCTGGAGGTGGCGGCGGGCGCCACCGTCACCATCGACACCGTCTCGCACGAGGGCCTCATGGAGGACCAGGGCCGCGACCCGGTCGCCTTCTGGGCGGAGCACGCCGTCCCGGCGGAGTCGGTTCTGCTCGACGCGATCGACATCGCCCGGGACGTCTCCCACTACCGCGGGCTCGACGGCCCGCACGTGGTCACCGGTCCGGTGCGGGTCGACGGCGCGCGCCCCGGCGACATCCTCAAGGTCGAGTTCCTCGAGCTGCGTCCGCGGGTGCCCTACGGGCTCGTCTCCAGCCGGCACGGCCGGGGCGCGCTGCCCGGCGAGCTTCCCGTCGGCCCCGACGGCGTGCTCGCCGACCGTTACAGCCAGTTCTGCGAGGTGGACGTCGCCGCCGGGCGAGCCGTGATGCGCTACGGCGAGGGCCGGCAGATCAGCTTCCCGGTCGCGCCGTTCATGGGTCTCACCGGCCTCACCCCGGCCGGGGAAAAGGCCCTCAACACGACCCCGCCCGGGGCATTCGGCGGGAACCTCGACGTGCGCGACCTCGTCGCCGGGTCGACGCTCTACCTGCCGGTCCAGATCCCGGGCGCGGGCTTCTACACCGGTGATCCGCATTTCGCCCAGGGGCACGGCGAGGTGTCGCTGACCGCCCTGGAGGCCTCGCTGCGCACGACCGTCCGGCTCACCCCGCTTCCGGCCGCCGCGGCGCTGCCCTTCGGCGCGGGTTCCGGTGGCCCCTTCGGCGAGACCCCGGAGCACTGGATCGCCATCGGCCTGCACAACGACCTCGACGAGGCCATGCGGCTGGCCGTCCGCGAGGCGCTGCGGGTGCTGCGCCAGGTCCGGGATGTCCCGGTGATGGTCGCGTACAGCTACCTGTCGGCCGCCGCCGACTTCGTGGTCAGCCAGGTCGTTGACGACGTGAAGGGCGTGCACTGCCTGATCCGCAAGCGCGACTTCCCGGCCTGGTAGCCGCGGCGCGGTCGTAGCGGCTGAAATTCAGGTCGGCCCGGCGGGCCGACCTGCGGCATTTCAGACCTGGAGGCGGTCGGCCAGCAGGCCGCGGTGGTGGACCGGGTCGCCGAAGAGCAGCTCGGACGTCTTCGCGCGCTTGAAGTACAGGTGCGCGGAGTGCTCCCAGGTGAATCCGATCCCGCCGTGGATCTGGATGTTGTCCGCCGCGGCCGAGAAGTACGCCTCCCCGACGTACGCCTTCGCCATGGAGGCGGCGCGGGCCAGCCGGTCGGTGTTCCCGGCGGCGCTGTTCCCGGCGGCGACCTGGGCCGCGTGATAGGCGACCGACTTCGAGCCCTCGACCGCGACCAGCATGTCGGCGCACTTGTGCTTCACGGACTGGAACGACCCGATCGGACGGCCGAACTGCAGGCGGTCCTTCGCGTGCCGCACGGCCTGCTCGAGGACGGTCCGGGCGCCGCCGGCGCTCTCGTTCGCCAGCGCGACGCAGGCGAGCCGGAGCACCTGGTCGATCACCGGGCCGGCGTCGCCCTCGGCGCCGATCAACCGGGCCGGGGTGTCACTGAACGTGAGATCGGCCTGTTTGCGGGTCAGGTCCATCACGGGCAACCGGGACCGGGTCAGGCCCGCCGCGTCACCGGGGACGGCGAACAGGGAGAGCCCGCCCTCGGCCCACGCCGTGACGAGGATGAGATCGGCCAGCGCCCCGTCCAGGACGAAATGCCGGGTGCCGCGCAACGTGTACCCGCTGGCAGCCCGGGCCGCGAGCAGCCCGTGGTGCCCGCCTTCGGCACCGGTTCCGCCCTGCGGCCCGAGCCCACCGGAATCGGCGG
The DNA here is from genome assembly GCF_023242985.1 of Frankia sp. Mgl5. Lineage (NCBI taxonomy): Bacteria > Bacillati > Actinomycetota > Actinomycetes > Frankiales > Frankiaceae > Frankia > Frankia sp. Mgl5. The sequence goes on from NZ_JALKFY010000813.1 coordinate 12,742, forward strand.
GTTCCGGACGGCCCGTGGGGCCGGCGAACGCCAGTGTCCCGATGGTCGTCCCGCTGACGAGCCCGGGGAGCAGCTCCTTGCGGGCCAGGGCGTCGTCCACCGCGAGCAGCGCGCCGGTGGCGAGCACGGCGGAGGCGAGGAAGGGCGCGCACAGCAGCCGTGCGCCCATTTCCTCCAGCACGATGCCGAGCTCCACGTACCCGAAGCCGGCGCCGCCGTACTCCTCGGGGACGTGCAGCCCCTGCAGCCCGAGCTGGGTGGCCATCTGCCGCCAGACGGCCGGGTCGTACCCGTCGTCGGACTCCATCAGGCGGCGCACCTCCGACTCGGGGGAGGCGTGCTCGAGGAACGACCGCACCGTGCGGCGCAGCTCCTCCTGTTCGTCGGAGAACACCAGACTCACGGAGCTCCTCTCGGCGACGGGCGGTCAGCGCGGTATGTCACGCCAGGACACATCCTTGTCGACGCGGATGTCGCCGGGCAGGCCGAGCACCCGTTCGCCGAGTATGTTGCGCAGGATCTCCGACGTCCCGCCTTCGATCGTGTTGGCGCGTGATCGCAGGAAGGCGGCCGCGGTGTCCCGGGGGCCCTCGCCGCCGAGGGGCAGGCCCGGGCGGGTCATCCGGTAGTCCGGGATGAGGGTGCCCGCCGGGCCCATCAGGTCCACCAGGTACGCCGCCGCGCGGCGGCTGTGCTCGGCGCCGGCCAGCTTGAGCACCGAGCCCTCGGGCCCGGGCCGGCCGCGGTTGCCGCCCGCCGCCGCGCGCGCCGCGGTCAGGGCGTTGACGTTCGCCTCGATCCACAGCCGGATCGCCTGGTCGCGGCGCACCGGGTTCCCGTCGCCGCGGTCGGCGGCCTCCTGGTAGGCGGCGAGGACCGCCGCGCCCGGATCGACGCCGCCGCTCAGCCCCCCGCCGAGGGAGACCCGCTCGTTCATCAGCGTGGTGGTGGCGACCCGCCATCCCGCGCCGACCGGGCCGAGGCGCTGGGTGTCGGGGATGCGGGCCGCGGTGAAGAAGACCTCGTTGAACTCGGCCTCGCCGGTCAGCTGCCGCAGCGGGCGCACCTCCACCCCGGGCACGGTCAGATCCACCACGAACGCGGTCAGCCCGGCGTGCTTGGGCACGTCCGGATCGGTGCGGGCGATCAGCAGGCCCCGGCGGGCGATGTGCGCATAGGACGTCCACACCTTCTGCCCGTCGATGATCCACTCGTCGCCGTCGCGGCGGGCCCGGGTGGCGAGGCCGGCGACGTCCGAGCCGGCGCCGGGCTCGCTGAACAGCTGGCTCCAGACCTCGGTGCCGGCGAAGAGCGGGCGCAGGTAGGCCCCGCGCTGCTCGGGTGTGCCGTGGGTGAGCAGCGTCGGCCCGGTCATGCCGATGCCGATCGGGTTGTACCGGAACGGCGCCGGCGCACCCGCGGCGGCGAGCCGCTGTTCGATCAGCGGCTGCAGCGCCGGGTCGGCGCCGAGGCCGCCGTCGCCCGGCCCGGCCCAGACCCAGGCGAGCCCGGCGTCGAACCGCGCGCCGAGGAACTCGTGCGGGTCCGTCGCGGCCGGCGGATGGCTCCGCAGCAGGTCGTCGACGAGGGTGGTCAGCCCCGCGGCGGTGACGGTTCGGGACATCTCACGCTCCTCTCGCCAGCCGGAACGTAACCGACACCGCCCGGTGCGGCAATGGGGTGTCATCCGGCCACCGGGCGGCACCTCAGGCACAGCGGCGCGCGCGGCGACACACGGCGGTCATCCCTGCACGCGCTGGGGCTGCCCGTCTTCGGTGTCGTCCTGTCGCCGCGCATGGTCGACGTGGCGCGGCGCAACCACCCGCCGGCGGCCCGAGCGGGTCGCCGGCCTGCTGGCGGCGGATCTGCCGGTCCGCGCGCGGTTCCTGCGCGAGCCGGTGGATGACGGGTCGGAACGGACGCCGCAGGCCTTCCTCATCGCGCGCCGGCCCGCGCCGGCCCACGCCGGGTCAGCCGGCGTAGTCTGCGCGGTTCTGCCGGGCGGCCGGGGGGAGCTGGTCATCCGGCGCCGAAGGCCAGTGCCGGGGCGACGGCCCGAGCTTGCGCAGCTGCTCCACCTGGAGCCGGCACCAGGGTGAGATCGCGAGGGCACCGCTCATCACGTCGTCGACGAACTTCGACCACGGGAGCCAGAACGCCTCGGCCACCTCGTCCGGATTGATCCGGAACGGCCCCGACGCCCGGGTGAAGAAGACCGGGCAGATCTCGTTCTCCACCATTCCGTCGTCCATGACGCAGCGGTAGCGGAACGCCGGCAGGGCCAGGTCGATTCGCTGGACCTGTAGACCCAACTCCTCCTGGAGCCGCCTCGAGATGGCTTCCCGGAAATCCTCCCCGGGGGCCGGGTGGCCGCAGCAGGTGTTGGTCAGCACGCCGGGCCAGGTCGGCTTCTCCAACGCGCGGCGCGTGACGAGGATCCGGTCCATGTCATCGAAGACGTACGAGGAGAATGCCAGGTGCAGGGGGGTTTGCGGTCCGTGGACGGTAGCCTTCGGGGTGGTGCCTGTGATGTCGCCGGACGGGCTGAGTAGTATGACGAGCTCCGGCGCCTTTACTGCCGCCCCGCCCGACCTGTGTGAATCACGTGGACGAGAAATCATGTCCTGGGGCCCAGGATGATTCGCGGTAGCCATGCACGCATTTTATCCAGGCCGTGCTGTGGAGCCGCGTGACATTCCGCACCGAGGCCGTCCGAGGGGTGGCGGCAAATAGGCTTCCTCCTTCGCCTCGGACGCCGAAGGTCGATGTTTCCACCCACGGGAACCGCGGATGTGCCCGGTGTGTCCGGTCACGCAGCGGGCCGTGGCAGATGCTGCGCGGAGAGTCAGCGAAGGTATCGTTCTGGGTGTAGGAAGGTGGCGCTGCGTGGCCTGGGCTTGGTGGGGGAGGCGCGCGCCGCGTGAGCGTCAGATTCCCGACACCGGCCCGTGGCCAGCCGGTCGCCAGCCGATCGCTGGCACCTGCCGGTGACCTGGCACCTGTCGGCGGCCCGGCCCCGACCGGCTTTCCGCCGCCGGTGCCCGCGTGTCCGGGAGGCAGGGCGAATTAGCGCGATGTTCCGCTTCCCGTCGTCGGCGGCCCTCTAACGTTCACCGATCTGTGGGTGGTCCGGTCACATTCGGCTCGCTATCGTTCGCCAGTGCGCCCGGCGATGCGCCGGGAAAGCGGCACGAACTTCTGGAGGAGTAATGGTGGACAGGCGCCTGTTTCTGCGGTCCGCATTTGTCGGTGTGGGTGTCGCGACTCTTTCCGGCGTCGTTCTGGAGGCTGCCTCGGCGGTTCCGGCGCAGCCCGGGGCCAGCCCGTACGGATCCCTTCTGGCGGCCGATGCGAACGGAGTGGCGCTGCCGACCGGATTCACCAGCAGAATCGTCGCCCGTTCCGGGCAGACAGTGCCCGGAACGAGCTATGTCTGGCATGCCGCGCCGGACGGCGGTGCCTGCTACCCGAACGGCTCGGGCTGGATGTACGTCTCGAACTCGGAGGTGAGCGGCAGCGGCGGGGCGTCCGTGCTGCGCTTCGACTCGGCGGGCACCGTCACCTCCGCGCAGCGGCTGCTCTCCGGCACGAGCTCCAACTGCGCGGGCGGCGCCACCCCGTGGGGGAGCTGGCTGTCCTGCGAGGAGACGTCCACCGGCCGGGTCTGGGAGACCTACCCGGCCACCGGCGCCGCGGCCGTCGCCCGGCCCGCGATGGGCCGGTTCACCCACGAGGCCGCCGCCTGCGACCCGGTCCGCCAGGTGATCTACCTGACCGAGGACCGGACGGACGGCTGCTTCTACCGCTTCCGGCCAACGACCTGGGGCAACCTGGCGGCGGGAACCCTCGAGGTCCTGTGCGCGTCGGCGTCGGCCACCTCGGGCACCGCCACCTGGCAGACCGTCCCCGACCCGGACGGCTCGCCGACCTCGACCCGCACCCAGGTCTCCGCGGCGAAGCACTTCAACGGCGGCGAGGGCGTCTACTACGCGAACGACACGGTCTGGTGGACCACCAAGGGCGACAACCGGGTCTGGAAGCTGAACTGCGCCACCAACGCCTTCGAGCTCGCCTACGACGACTCCCTGGTGAGCGGGACCGCGCCGCTGACCGGCGTCGACAACATCACCGGCTCCAGCTACGGCGACCTCTACGTCGCCGAGGACGGCGGCAACCTCGAGATCTGCGTCATCACGCCGGCCGCGGTCGTGGCGCCGATCCTGCGCCTGACCGGGCACAACTCGTCGGAGATCACCGGGCCGGCGTTCTCCCCGGACGGCTCCCGGCTGTACTTCTCCTCCCAGCGGGGCACCACCGGATCGTCCTCCGACGGCATCACCTTCGAGGTCCGCGGCCCCTTCCGCACCTGACCCGGCTGCGTCACGATCCCCCTATTATCCGGGCAATGCGGACGCTTGACCTTGATCACGTCGCGGCGGTCCTTCCCGGGTACGACATCGGCGCGGAGCTCGGCCGCGGCGGCTTCGGCACGGTCCTGGCCGCCCGGCACCGCCTGATCGGCCGGCATGTGGCGGTGAAGGTGTTCCTGGACCCGTCGCCTGAGGCCGACCCGTCCGGCGGCCCGGCGGCCTCGGCCGGCACCGGGGAGAGCCAGAGCCTCCGTTCCCGCTTCCTCTCGGAGGCGCGGGTCCTGGCCGGTCTGGACCATCCGCACATCGTGCGCGTCTTCGACTACGTCGAGCGGGACGGGCTGTGCCTGCTGGTGATGGAGCAGCTCACCGGCGGCACCCTGCGCGCCCGGGCCGCCACCGGGCTCCCGCCGCGGGCGACCTGCGCCATCGCGCTCGCCGCCGCGGCGGCCCTGGAGGCGGCGCACGACCGCGGGGTGCTGCACCGTGACGTGAAGCCGGACAATCTGCTCTTCACCGCGGACGGCGTCCCGCGGGTCACCGACTTCGGCATCGCCAAGATCGTGGAGACCACGGCGGCGGCCACGACCGGCATGGTCGGAACCCCCAGGTACATGGCTCCGGAGCAGATCACCGGCGCTCCGCTCGGCCCGGCCGCGGACCTCTACTCCCTCGGTGTCGTCCTGTACGAGCTGGTGGCGGGCCGGCCGGTCTTCCCCCGGGGACTGCCTCTCCCCGCGTTGCTGCACCACCACCTGTCGGTACCGCCGCGGCCGCTGCCGGAGGTGCCGCCACCGCTGGCGGCCGTGGTGCTGGCCGCGCTGGCGAAGGATCCGGCGCTGCGCCCGGCGACGGCGGGTGACTTCGCCCGCCAGCTCGCCGCGGCGGCCAACGCGGTGTTCGGCCCCGGATGGCTCACTGCCGCCGGGATCCCCGTGAAGCTGCCCGACGACGTGCTCGGCGCGGCCGGACACCGGCTCGGTGACCCCCTTCCCGGCGCGGCCGCGAGTCACGGTTCCGGCCCCGGCCCCGGCCCCGGCGCCGGCCCGGGGCCGGCCTTCGGCAGGAACCCCGGCAGCATTCCGAGCCCGAGCCCGAGCCCGAGTCCGCGTCCAGGCCCAGGCCCGCGTCCCGGCCCCGGCCCTGGCCCGTCTCCTGGTCGTGCTCCGGCGGGCGGTCGCGGACCGACGAGGGGGCGGGGCCGGCCGCGGGCCGGTTCCCTCACAGCCGCCGCGGTGGCGGCGACGGCGGTCTGTGTCGGCGTGCTGACCATCGGCCTGGTGATGGTGCTGCGCGGTACCGGGAGCGACGGCGCCGCGGTCGCCGGCACCGGCCGTGCGGATGCCGCCCGGCCGGCCTCGCCGGATCGGCCCGCGTACTCCGGGCCGGGCCTGACGATCCCCGACCAGGACTACCTCTCCCGGATCGCGCTCGGCCGCGACGGCTCCCTCTACGTCACCGCCCGGCGCAAGAACGTCGGCGAGATCCTCCGGCTGTACCCGGACGGCACTGTCTCCCAGCTCGTGGGCACGGCGGCGCGGAACCCCGCCGGCGGTGCGGCCGCCGGCGGTGCGGAGGACGGCGGTGCGGAGGACGGCGGGCAGGCGCCGGCCGTCCCGCCCGAGGGCGTCCCGGCGGCCGACCTGGCCCTGCTCGGGCCGCACGGCGTCGCCGTCGGACCGGACGACATGGTCTACGTCGCGGACAACTTCGGCGGCCGGGTCTACCGCATCACCCCCGAGGGGCGCGCCTTCGTCGTCGCGGGCACCGGATCCGACGACGAGGGCTTCACCGGCGACGACGGGCTGGCGGCGGAGGCCCGATCACCCCCCTGGGCCTGGCGCTGGCGCCCGACGGCAGCGTCTACATCGGCGACGGCCCGCGGATCCGGCGGGTCACGCCCGACGGGAAGATCTCCACCGTGGCCGGCAGACGTGACCGGCCGGGCACCTCGGGCGACGACGGCCCGGCCCGGGACGCACTGCTCTCGGACACGAACGGCCTCACCGTGGCCCCCGACGGAACGCTCTACGTCGCGGACTTCCAGGCGCACACAGTCCGGAAGATCGCCCCGGACGGGACGATCAGCCACGTCGCCGGGACCCCGGGGAAGGCCGGCCACGACGGCGACGGCGGTCCGGCCGCGCAGGCGACGCTGCGCAGCCCACAGGCGACGGCCCTCGGCGCCGACGGGGCGCTCTACATCTCCGACGGCACCAACCACGTCCGCCGGGTGGGCCCCGACGGGATCATCACGACGGTCGCCGGTTCCGGCGGGACGGACGGTGATCCGGACGGCGCCCTGGCCACCGGCGCGGACCTGGAGGATCCCGCCGGTCTGGTCGCCGATCCCACCGGCGCGCTCTACGTGGTCCTTCTGCGTGGCTCGACTCTCGTCCGGGTCGACCCGGCGGACGGGATCGTCCGGACGATGTTGTCTCCGGCGGCCGGATGACGCCGCCCGCGATGCCAGACTGACCCGCGTGGACGTCCTCTTCGCGTCGTTGCCGGCATACGGGCACCTCTACCCGCTGATCCCCCTCGCGGTGGCCTGCCAGGATGCGGGGCACCGGGTCCGCCTGGCCACCGGCGAGCCCTTTCTCGGGGCGCTGCCCGTGCCGACCGTCCAGGGCATCCCGGCCGGGTGGACGTTGCAGTACGTGGAGCGGGAGACCGCCCGGCGGCACCCGGAGGCGACCGGGTTCGAGTTTCCCGTCGCCATGTTCGCCGACGTGACGGCGCAGGGCGTGCTGGACGCGCTCACCCCCCTGCTCACCGCGGACCCGCCGGACGTGGTCGTCGCCGAGAGCGCCAACGTCGGAGCCGTGCTGGCCGCGCACCTCGCCGGTATCCCCGCCGTGGCCTTCGGTGTCGGGCAGTGGAGCCCCTTCGGCGAGGTGACCTTCCCCGCGGCGCTGGCGGCGCACCGCACCCGCTGGACCGCGGCGGGGCGAGCCGCTCCGGCCGGGCCGGGCGAGGTGGTCGCCGCCTACCTCGAGCCGTTTCCACCCGGCCTGCGCCAGGGGCCCGGCCCCGACGGTGTGCCGGTGCTGTCGATCCGCAGCACGGCCTGGGCCGACGAGCGGGCGCCGCTGCCCGGGTGGCTGGCCGCGCCCGCCGAACGGCCCCGGGTTTACGTCACGCTCGGCACCGTCTCGTTCGGCGCCGTCGAGGTGATCCGGGCGGTCGTCGACGACCTCGCCGCGCTCGACGTCGACGTGCTCGTCGCGGCCGGCCCTGAGGGCGACCCGGAGGCCCTGGGCCCGCTGCCCGAGCGGGTGTGGGTCGAGCGGTTCGTGGCCCAGAGCCGCGTGCTCGGCCTGGTGGACGTCGCCGTCCACCACGGAGGCTCGGGCACGGTGCTCGGCGCGCTGGCGAACGGCGTCCCCCAGGTGCTGCTGCCGCAGGGCGCGGACCACTTCCACAACGCGCAGCTGCTCGCCGAGCGCGGCGCCGCCCGGGTGTTCCACAACGAGGCACGGCGGCCGGGTGACGTCGCCGCGGCCGTCCGCGACCTGCTCGGTGACGCCCCCGAGCGCCGTGCCACCGCCACGCTCACCGAGCAGATCGCCGCGAGCCCGACTCCCGCCGACGTCGTGGCGGCGATCGCCGCGATCGCCGAGGCCGCCGCGAAAACCCGGCGATGACGGCACCGGAGGACTGATCGGGCGCCGGGCCGCCGGGCTCCCGGGCCGGGCCGGCGGCACAGGGGGCTAATCCGGTGCGCGGCCCCAGGCGATGGCTGTCGCGAAGGAAAGGTCGAAGAAGGCCGGGTCGGCGAGCAGGTCGAGGGCGCGGTCCACGGTGTCGGCGGTGGCCAGCCCGAGGCTGAGGATGTGCGGGCGGAGCCGGCTGAGGGTGAGCGCCCAGCAGTACGCGGACGCGTTCGCCCCGCCGGTGGTCGGCAGGTGGCTGGAGGTGCCCACGTCGACCAGGCGCCGGCTGCGCAGCGGGCCGGGGAACCCGCGCGCCCACGTCGAGTCCGTGCCGATCGTCCGCGCGAGGACCTGTTCGATGGCGGTCATCGCCTGGCGGAACGCCGGGTTGGGGGAGGAGGCCACCGGGAAGCTCGCGATCGACTCGACGACGATCGTGCCGCCCGGCCGCAGCCAGGACACCAGCCGGTCGAGGACCTGTTCGCGCTCGGGAAGGTGTTCGAGCACGAAGCGGGCGTGCACGAGGTCGAACGGCGCGCCGGGCGGCGCCGGGTCGCGGGTCACGTCGTGGCGCAGGACGGACAGGCCGGGCGCGCGCAGGCCGGCCAGGTGGCTGAGGTCGATGTCGGTCGCGGTGACCTGGCCGGCGGCGGTGGCGCGGTCGGCCAGCCAGGCCGCCACCGACCCCGCGCCGGCGCCCACCTCGAGGCATCGCCACCCGGCGGTGACGCCGAGCTCGTCGAGGAGACGGGTCGTCACCGGGTCGCACACCGCGGCCATGGCGGCGAGCCGGCGCCGTTCGTCGTCCGCCGCGCCGCCGAGAACCTCGTCCGCGTACCGACGGGGCCAGGCGTCGTTCATCGTGGCCGGCTCCCCACTTGTACGAGTGTGGCGCGTGGCAGGCGCATGTCGCGTTTCTGACAGGAAATGATGCGCTACGCGACTGATCTTATGCTTTTGGTGTCGAAGGTCATCCGAGGCGCGGGGGTCTGGCATGGCGCCGAAGCGTCGCTTGATGTTGTCCCTGGCCGTACCCGTAGTCCTTGCCGTCAGCCTTGCGGCCTGCGGCGGTGGCGGAGATTTCTTCCCGCAGGTCCCGGCCGGCAACGAGACGGGGAGCTTCGTCACGCGGTCGGCCGCCCCGCCCCGCGCCCCGGTCGCGACGCCGACGCCGGCCAGGGTCACGCCCGAGGCCTACCAGCGGGTTCTGACAGATCTGGACACCGCGCTCGGCCCCGGGTTCGGCGCCATCGGTTCGGCCCAGACCCCTGAGGATCTCGCGGCCGCGCTGTCGGCCGTCGCGCTGAACCTGACCATCCAGGCGGGCGGCCTCGACGACGTCCGGCCCCCGGCGGCGGTCGCGGCCGCGCACACCGGCCTGTCGGACGCGCTCGGCACGCTGGCCAGCGAGCTCACCTCCCTGGCGGGCGACGCCCGCGACCGGGATTTGTGCACCGGTGGCTCCGGGCTGCCCCGGGCGGCCAGCGGTAGCGGCGGTCATCTGCTCCGGCTGGCCGTGCTGGGGCTGGCCACCGCGGATCCGGCGCACCACTACACGGTCGGGTCGTTCCTGCCGCCGGGCGCGCCGGACCAGACCCGCCGCCCGGCCAACGGCAGTCTCCCCGGCGGGCGGCGCGGCGGCTACGGCGAACTGACCGTCACCGCGTCCGGCGGCACGGACGCGGTCGTCAAGGTCCTCCAGGGCGCCGACGTCATCCGCAACGTGTACGTCCAGGCGGGCGCCTCGGCGAAGGTGGACGGGATTCCCAACGGCACGTTCGACGTGTTCTACACCGAGGGCACGGACTGGGACGACGCCAACCACCGCTTCACCCGCGACTGCGCCTTCAGCCGGTTCGACCAGCCGGTCACCTTCAGCACGACGAACCGGCCCGGCTCGATCGAGTACACGACCTACACGCTCACGCTGTACGGCGTCATCGGCGGCACCGCCTCGACCACCGACGTGCCCCCGGGAGCCTTCCCCGCCGGGTGACCCGGGCGGCAGTGCGACGCGGCGCGGCCGGATCAGTCCGGCACCGCCGCCTCGCTCAGCACGGCGTCCGGCGAGGCCACGACGGCCTCTGTGGCCTCGCCGAGGTAGGCCTCCCGGACGGCGGGATCGGCCCGGACCTCCTCCGGTGTCCCGTCGGCGAGGACCTGCCCCTGGTGCAGGACGACGATGCGGTCGCAGGCGGACATCACCAGGGCCATGTCGTGGTCCACCACCAGGACGGCGAGGCCCTCCTCGTGCGCGAGATCGCGCAGGTTCGCGGAGAGCTCGCCGATCTCCGTGATCGACAGGCCGGCGCCGGGCTCGTCCAGCAGCAGGACGGCGGGGTTGGCGGCCAGCGCGCGGACGATGCCCACCAGCCGCCGCTTGGCCATCGGCAGCTCGGTGGGCAGCCGGGGGAGGTCCTCGGCCAGCCGGAAGCGCTCGACCGCCGTGTGAGCCGGGGCGGGCAGCCGTCCGTCGGTGTGGCCGGCGTTCTCCGCGGCGACGCGCAGGTTCTGGGCGACCGTCAGGTCCTCGAACAGCTCGCCGGCCTGGAAGACCCGGCCCAGCCCGGAGCGGGCGCGGACGTCCGGCCCGTCGCCGTTGAGTGATCTCTCGCCGAGGTGCACGCTCCCGCTGGTAGTCGGCGCGAAACCGCCGATCGCGTCGAGCAGGGTGGTCTTGCCGGCTCCGTTCGGACCGACCAGCCCGGTGACGACCCCGGGCAGCGCGCGCAGCGTGGCGGCGGACACCGCGGTCACCCCGCCGAACCGCACGGTCACGTCGTTCGCGACCAGCGCGCCGCCCTCGCGCGCCGGCTGGGTCCCCCGCGGGAGCGGGGCCGGGTCGTTCTGGAACCGCCGGTGCCACGCGACGCCGTTCTCGTGCACGAGAACGGTCACGACCAGCGCGGCGCCGAAGATGGTGGCGTAGTTGTCCGTGACGAAGCCGATGTGGAGCCGGGAGATCAGTAGGTAGACGAGACCTCCGAAGGCCATCACCCCGCCGAGCAGGCCGCCCGTGATCGATGTGACGCCGGCGATCACGGCGAGGCTGACCAGGTTGATCGACTCCATGAACGAGAACTGGGTGAAGGTGACCGAGGAGCTGCGGAAGCCCAGCAGCACGCCGGCCGCGCCCGCCAGGGACGACGAGATCACGAACGCGGACAGCTTCGCCCGCGCGACGCTGATGCCGACCGACGCGGCGGCCCGCTCGTTCGTCCGCACCACGAGCAGCCGGCGCCCCAGCCTGGACCGCCGCACGACGGCCACCACCACACCGGCGACCACCAGCCAGAACAGGGCGACGAACCCGTACCTGTCGGGATACCGGGCGGCATCGACGTCCAGGCCGAACACCGTCGGCAGATGCGGCTGGGAGCCGGTGATGCCGCCGGTGTAGTGGGTGCTCTCGAAGAGGACCCCGGAGACGGCGACGGCCATTCCCATGGTGAGGATGCCGAGGTTGATGCCCCGCACCCGTAGCGCGGGCAGGCCGACGAGCAGCCCGGCGATCGCGCCGACGGCCGCACCGGCCACCGGTGCCAGCACGAACGGCAGCGAGTAGTCGAGATCGAGCCGCACGGCGGCGTAGGCCCCGAGCCCGGCCACCGTCATCTGCGCCAGGCTGATCTGGTTGGCGTACCCGATGAGGACCACCAGCGACAGCACCAGGATGCCGAAGACGATCGACAGGATCGCGGCGTCGCGCCACCGGGCGTCACCGACGAGCAGGACGACGACTATCCCGACCAGCGCGAGGCCGACCGGGATGGGCCGGAACAGTCCCGCGGCGACGGGCGCGGCGGGGACGGCCGGCAGCCGGTTGCTTGCCCTGTCCCGGCGCAGGGTGAGGATGGCCATCACGGCCACGAAGGGAACCGTCTGCGGCCAGCCGAGCTGGAAGCGGCTCGGGACGTGCTCGGCCACCAGGTGGGTGACCACGCTCTCGCCGACACCGAGGGCGATGCCGCCGGCCAGCGCGAGCAGGTAGCTGTCGAACCGGCCGAGCAGGGCGGCGGCCAGCGCGAAGGCCATCACCGTCATCATCGCGGTGTCGAACTGCCCCACGATGGGGGCGACGAGGATGCCGGAGGCGGCGGCCAGCACGGATCCGAGAGCCCAGTTCAGGCTTCCGAGCATGTGCGGCGAGGCGCCGAGGGCCTGGGCGGCGGACTCGTGCTCCGCCATCGCCCTCGTCATCAGGGGCAACCGCGCCCACGCCGACCAGGCTGACAGGGCCACCACGACCACGACCGCGAGCGCGAAGATGATGATCCGTTCGGAGGGGATCGTCTGGCCGAACACGTCCACGCCCGAGGACGGGAAGGATGTGTCGGGCACCCGCTGGGCGCTCCCGAACACCGAGTGCGCCAGACCGATCAGGGTGCCAAGGATTCCCAGGGTCGCCACCATCCGCGAGAGCTGGGTGCGGTGCCGGATGATCCTGATGACCAGCAGGTAGACGGCGGCACCGAAGGCGGCGGCGCTCAGCAGCGTCAGCACCGCGGCCAGACCGGCCGCCATCCCCTGGTCGTCGCGCAGCCAGTAGAACACCAGCGCGCCCCACAGCGCGATGCCCCCGTGCGCGAAGTTGATTGTCCGTGACCCACGGTGGATCGCCACGATGCCGACCGCGCTTACGGCGTAGACACCGCCGACACCGAGCCCTAACAACGCGAACTGTAAGACGGCCCGCAGATCCATGGAACCCCCTTGGCTAATGCCTGAATGAGTAGCGACGCGATTCGTGCCGCGTAATCGCCCCGCCCGTCCCGACGAGGGCTATTGCGGACCCTTGCGCAAGAGCGTAAGCTCGTGAGCGCTCACTCGCAAGGGTGTGCGGCGGAATCGTCTGATGGTGAAGTTGCGTTCCGCAGTCTTTCGGTGGCGGCAGGCGACGCTCACCCTCAGGGTACGGAGGATCACGGATGGCCGAAGCGGATCAGATTGCCTCGTCGGCGATCCCGGGCGGCGGCCCGGTGAAGTCGACGGCCGCCGCCTCGATGGGTGCCGGCCCGCCGGCCGCGATCGAGGCGCGCGGGCTGGCCGCCGGCTATGGGCGGGTTCCGGTGTTGCGGGACATCGACATCAAGGTGCGGCCGGGTGAGGTCGTCGCCCTGCTCGGGCCGAACGGTGCCGGGAAAACCACGCTGCTGCGGACACTCGCCGGGTACCGGCGCCCTACGGGCGGCGACGTTTTCCTGTTCGGCGCTCCTTGTAGCCGGGTTCCGGTGTACAAGCGCTGTCGTCAGGGCGTGTCCTTTATGGGCGAAGAGCGGCATATCTTCCCCGGTTTGACCGTTCGGCAGTCGCTTCGTCTCGTCTGCGGCAAAGGCGGCCACCAGGAGCTGTTCCCGTCCCTCGACCGGCGCATCGGTCACCGCGCGGCCCTGCTGTCGGGCGGTGAGCAGCAGATGCTGGCACTGACCCTCGCGCTCGCCCGGGACCCGCGACTGCTGCTCATCGACGAGCTGTCGCTCGGCCTCGCCCCGCTGGTACGTGAACGCCTGCTCGACACCGTGCGGGCGACCGCCGACCGCGGCGTCGGCGTGCTCGTCGTGGAACAGAACGCGAGATCGGTGCTGAGCCGCGCCGACCGTGCCTATGTCATGCGGCGCGGCGAAATCGTGGACGAGGGTCCAGCGCAGAGATGGCTTGACGATCTCGACGGCCTCGCGGCACTTTACCTCTCCTGACAACGGCGACCTCTCCTGAAAACAGCGCTGCGCGTCCGGCGTCGGGCCTCCTGGGAACGCCCGGCCCGCGAGGTGGCCCGATCACGCACTGATCGCTGATCGTCAGACTGTTCATCCCGTCCTGCTGTCGTTCTGGTTTATCAATTGAAAGCTGGGGGCTGGTAATGCTGAAAAAAATTGCAAGAATGCTCGCGGTGATGCTGTCGCTCGCGATGGCACTTGCCGCGTGCGGCAGTGGGGGTAGTGATGACGGCGGGTCCGCTGATTTAGCGAGTGGACTGACCGGTGAGCCGATCAGAATCGCCTCGATCGCGGGTATGAGTGGTGGGGTGAGCAGTAACCCCGAGTACGCGGCGGGGGCCAGGGCGGCGGTACGGGGAGTCAACGAGGCCGGTGGGATCGACGGTCGGCCGCTTGAATTGAAGCTCTGTGACAACCACCAGAACGGGACCGATTCGGCCAACTGCTTCCGTGAGATTCTCGGCGATGACAGCATCGTCGCGATCGCGGGCGCGTCGGACAACTACCACGACGCATCGAAGGCGCAGATCGAGGCGGCCAAGATGCCGCTCATCGGCCAGTACCCGGTGTCGAAATTCGACCTCACCAACCCGCTCGCGTTCAATGTCAACGGCGCTGTCGTCGTCGGGTTCCACGGCTTGGCGCGGGATGTGGTCTCCAGCGGTGCCAAGCGTGTCGGGCTCGTCACCCTCGACATCCCGACCGCGGACGTCATCCGCAAGACCGTCGGTGACGTCTTCACCGAGGCCGGTATCGAGGTCGTGAACAATGTCCAGCTCGCGCCCTCCACGGCTGACCTCAGCGCGCCGGCCCAGCAGGTCACGCAGGGCGACCCCGACGCGGTAGTGTGGTTGACCTTCGCGGCGCAGACCAGCGTTGCTGTCAAGGCACTGCGGTCGACGGGCTATGAGGGGACGGTCGCCTTCGCCGGCAGCGCGTTCGAGAAGAGCCAGATCGAGGAGATGGGCGCCGGCGGCCCGCTCACGGTCGGTCTCGTTCTCCCGCCGGCCTGGGACACTTCCACTCCGTATGGGAAGCAGTTCAACGAGGACATGAAGGCGTACGAGCCCGATGGCAAGATCGACGAGCTGAGCATGAACAGCTGGCTCGGCATCAAGATCTTCGCTCAGTTGGCGGCTACGCTGCCGACGGTGGACAGAGCGTCGGTCCTCGCCGGGATCCAGAAGATGTCCGATGTGGACACCGGCGGCCTGACCCCGGCCATCGATTTCTCGAAGCCCAGCTCGCTGCCCTACGCCGCTATCTACAACCCGGCGTACACCACGGTGCACGTGAAGGACGGCAAGGTGGACTGGACGGGCAAGTTCTACGAGTTCGGGACGGGCAAGGAGCTCACCACCGCCTCGTGATGTGACCAGCCAGGACGATCGACGGCGTCACACCCGTCGTGGAAATAGGAGAAACGCGCCATGACATTCCCGGGCCGCCTCGACGGCAAGGCCGCGATCGTCACGGGCGCCGGGTCCACTCCCGGGCCCGGTGTCGGGACCGGGAAGGCGACGGCGATCGTCCTGGCCCAGGCCGGCGCGAGCGTCCTGCTTGTCGACATCCACCCCGAGCGGGCCGCCGAGACCCTCGAGGTCATCGAGAAGGACGGCGGCACCGCGGCTGTCTTCGCCGGTGACATGACCAGCTCCACCGACGCCGAAGGGGCGGTGCGCGCGGCGGCCGCCCGCTTCGGCTCGGTGGACATCCTCGTCAACAACATCGGCGTGGCGATCGCCGGGACGGTCGCCGACACGTCCGAGGCGGACTGGGACAGGTCGCTGGCCCTCAGCCTCCGCACGGCCTTCCTCGTCTCGAAGCACGCCGTCCCGGTGATGGCGGCGCAGGGCGGGGGGTCGATCGTGAACATCGGGTCGATCGCGGGGTTCCGCGGCACCACCAACGCCGGCTACTCGGCGGCCAAGGGCGGGATGCACGGGCTCACGGTCGACATGGCCTACTCGCACGGCCGCCAGGGCATCCGGGTCAACGCGGTCGCCCCGGGCCACATCACCACCCCGCTGATGTACTCCGTCCTCGGGGAGACCCCCGAGACCGAGTTCCGGCAGCGGCTCGCCGCCGAGTCCACGATGCTCGGGACGGAGGGCACCGGCTGGGACGTCGCCCACGCCGCCGCCTTCCTGGCCAGCGACGCCGCCCGCTGGATCACCGGGGTGACCCTCCCCGTCGACGGCGGCGTCACGGGCGTCACCCCGCTGATCATGGCCGACCGCCTGCGGGCCGTCCCGGCCCCGTCGGCCTGACCCACACCTCCGGCCAGCCCATCCTGCCGGCCAGTTCGACAGCCCGTCCCCCCGAGCACCGCCGGCCGCCGGTTCAACGGTTGATCGGTGTGACGTCCGCCTTCAGGAGCCGGTCAAGGCGGTCGGTTGCCACGATTTTCCCGACATCGTCCGTCGGATGTCGGCCGCCGACGTGCCGAGACCGACCGGCCCCCCGAAGGGCCGCACCCCGACCGCCGGATGGTGGCGCAGCTCCGCCTCGTCGTAACGCCGCGTTCCCTGGTGCCAGCGGAGCACCCCGGCCAGCCAGCTCTTCAGCTCGCCCACGTACCCCCGCAGGACGTCCCGCGCCTCCTCCGTCAGCTCGTAGGTGTCGAAGAGGGCGGGCAGCTCGACGTCGACGACGTGCTCGAACTCGCGCAGCCGCGCGGTCATCAGATCGTTGACCACGCCGATCGCGCGTTCGGCGCCGCAGCCGAGGAAGTTCTGGACCACGAGGACACCGTTGTGGATCTCGCCCTCGAACTGGATCTCCTTCTGGTACGAGAAGATGTCGTTGAGCAGGCAGGAGTAGTCGGAGGCCGAGTTCTCGAGCGCCCTGACCGGCCGGGCGCGGTAGATCTCGGCCGGGACGACCTGCCCGTGCCCGAGCCGGGAGAGGCTCATCGTCAGTTCGGAACCGAAGGTCCGGCGCCGCATCTCGATGTAGTCGACCGGGTCGGGGATCCGGTTCTGCGCCTGGTTCGCCAGCTCCCACAGCCAGCTGTCGAGCATGATGCAGACCGTCCGGCGGAACGCGCGCCGGGAGTCGGGCGTCATGTCCCGGGTGGTGCGCGGCCACAGGTCGGCGAGGCCGCGCTCCAGCCCGCCGACCGGGACGGGCAGCGGGCCGGGCTCCACCGGCATGAGCTCCTTCAGCCGCTCGGTGCAGGCCCGCGCGCCGGCCAGGTCGCGGGTCCGTCCGTACAGGACCGGGTAGAGGTCGTCGGCGTAGGTCCCCCAGGTGAGCCATCCCGTCGTCAGGTCCAGCTCCGCGGCTGTCGCGTCCGGATGGATGGCCGCGGAGCACAGCGCGAAGTCGGCCGCCCGGAGCTTGTGCTCGTCCCAGATGCCGGGTACCGGGTCGAGCAGCCCGACCGCCGCCGACCATTCGACGATGTTGCGACGGGCGGCCGCCAGATGCCGGCTCTCACCGGTCGTGAACGGCATGTAGAAGGCAGGGAGCTTCACCGGCCCCACGACCTGGTGCGGGACGTGGGTGAAAGCGCGCATCCGGGCGGGCGCGGTGGCCAGCAGCGACGCCGCGATACGCATCGCCGACGTGCCGAGCCCGGTGGCATCCCCGGGAAGGCTGCCGGGAACGGGCCCGGTCGCCCCGGACTCCGCGTTCATGTAACGGCTGGACCGCATGTGCCATTCGTGGCCGCCGGCCTGCCAGTCCTGCAGCCCCTTGACGTACGCTAGGACGTCCCGCCGGGCGGTCGGGGTGACGCCGTGCTCGTCGAGCACCGGCGGCAGCTCGGTCACCGCGGTGTGCTCGAACTGGTGCAGCCGCGAGGTCAGCAGGTCGTTCACGGCGTCGGCCGCCTGCTGGGTCGGACACCCGAGGAACCGCTCGAGCACCAGGACGCCGTTGCTGAGCTCGCCCTCCTCCTGCACCTCCCGCTGGTAGGAGAACAGGTCGTTACGCAGGTGGACGGCATCGGAGAAGGTGTCCCGCAGCACCTGCGCCGGCCGGGTCGCGGCGATCGCGTCGGGCACCTCGGCGTCCGCCGCGTGCTCGACCAGGTTCGCCGACCAGGGCGCACCGCCGACCTTGCGCCGCATCTCGATGTACTCGACCGGGTTGGCCAGCCGGTTCTCGTCGATGTTGGCCAGTTCCCACAGGGACTCGTCCAACAGGTGCCGGGTGCTCGTCGCGAACCGCCGCCGCCAGGCCGGCGTGCGGTCCGGGACGGTGCGGGACCACAGGTCGGCGAGGCCACGCTCGACCGGGTTGGCCGGCTCCGCGGTGACGGCGCCCTCGACCGGCATGAACAGGCGCAGCCGGTCGAGATACCGGCGGGCCCCGGCGACGTCCCGGCCGCGCTTGTAGACCTCGAGGAAGTGGTCGTCGAAGTAGAAAACCCAGACGTACCAGTCCGTGATGAGATCCAGCCGCGCCTCGTCCGCGTCCGGATGGGTGTACGCGCACAGCAGCGCGTAGTCGTGGGAGTCGAAGTCCTGCCCGCTCCAGATCGCCACGCCGTCCTGCGGCGCGTCGATCATCTCCATCTCGCCGGCCCACGCCCGGCTGTGCACGCGGGCGTGCTCCAGGTTCGGATTCAGCCGGGGTGGATAGGGCAGATAGAACTCCGGGAGCGTGAAAGGCTGCATGCGCCGGTCAGAACCTTCCTCTGCCAGAGATTTCCGGTGTCCCGAGGGAATGACGCCGCTTTCTAGTGCCCGATCTCGACGTTCTCGAGGACACCGAGCGCATCCGGCACGAGGACGGCCGCGGAGAAGTAGGTGGTCACCAGGTAGGAGATGATGGCCTGCTCGCTGATGCCCATGAACCGCACGGACAGGCCGGGCTCCAGCTCGTCGGGCAGCCCGACGTGGTGCAGGCCGATCACGCCCTGGTTCTCCTCGCCGGTCCGCAGGGCGATGATCGACGTCGTCCCGGCGGCACTGACCGGGATCTTGTTCACGGGCAGCAGCGGAACCCCGCGCCAGGCCGGCACGTGCTGGTCGTGGAACAGCGCGGTGGCCGGGTAGATCCCGCGGCGGGTGCACTCCCGCCCGAACGCGGCGATCGCCCGCGGGTGGGCGAGCAGGACGTGCGTGCTGCGCCGGCGGCTGAGCAGCTCGTCCAGGTCGTCCGGGGTGGGGGCCCCGTCACGCGTGTGGATGCGCTGGCGGAAGTCGGCGTTGTTCAGCAGGCCGAAGTCGCGGTTGTTGACCAGCTCGTTCTCCTGCCGCTCGCGCAGCGCCTCGACGGTGAGCCGCAACTGCTGCTCGACCTGGTTCATCGGCTCGTTGTAGAGGTCGGCGACCCGGGTGTGCACCCGCAGGACGGTCTGGGCGACGCTGAGCTCGTACTCCCGGGGCGCCAGCTCGTAGTCGACGAACGTCCCGGGCAGGGTCGGCTCACCGGAGTGTCCCGACGAGATCGCGATCTCCGCCTCGCCGGCCCGGTTGCGCGGCGGGCGCGGGCGGGCGAGGTAGTCGTCCACGTGCTGGCGCAGCTCCGGCGACCGGTCGAGGATCTCGGTGAACTGCTGGCGCGGCAGCACCAGGGCCGTCGTGCTGGTCACCGCCCGCGCCGAGAACTCCCAGGTGGCGGAGTCCTCGACGAGCACGTCGTCGCCGAAGTACGCGCCGTCGGCGAGAATCCCGAGCGATCGCGGGTCGTCGTAGTGCCCCGGTGCGACCTTGTCGACCTTGCCGTGGGCGATGACGAACAGCTCGTCCGCGGCGTCACCGGCGGTCACCAGCGTCTCCCCGGCGGCGAACTCGCGCTGGGTGAACCGCCCGGCGAGCGCGTCGAGCGCATCGCCCTCGAAGCCGCGCAGCACCGGCAGCTCACCGAGCTCCGCCGGGACGACCCGCACGTCCGAACCGGTGTTGACGACGGCGATGAGGCCGTCCCCGAGGACGTAGCTCAGCCGCCGGTTGACCCGGTACACGCCGCCGGCGGCCTGCACCCAGGGGAGGACACGCAGCAGCCAACGGGACGAGATCCCCTGCATCTGGGGGACGGACTTCGTCGTCGTCGCGAGGTTGCGCGCCGCGGCCGTACCAAGGCTCGACAGCGGCTGGCCGGCGGCACCGTCCTGGACGTCGGAGCTGGCCTGCGCAGGCGTGGTCATACTAGCCACCTATCTCTGGTCATTCAGGGGACTCTGGTCGTTCAGGGGACGAGGGCGGGACTCCGACACCGGCGCGCGCGGGGGAGCTCCTCAGCACAGTGAATCCCCCCGGGAACCGCGACGTGCGCGGTCGGCGTCCTTTACTGAGATCCCGGCGCTCGGTCGAGGCCGGATCCCGGCGCGGACCGGCGCCACGGACAGAATTGCAGGCAGAACTACATGACGAAGTACGGGTGGAACATCGAAAGAACGCGAAGGCTTGTGGTGGCGCGCCCGGAGGCGCGATCGGTCTTTGTTGCGAAGCTGCGCGTACGATGAATACTTCGGTGATCATCCCCAGGTGTGAAACCCGGCGCGCCCGGGACCGTTTTCAGCCCGCGATGCAGTTTCCGCCGCGGTGCGGCGCGCAGCGAAAGCCTTTCGTATCGATCGTCCCGATGGCAAGCACTCCACGGAACCAATCGAATCTGGTCCCTGGTGATTGTCCTCCCTGGTCCCTCGAAATTGTCCTACCGATCACGCGGTGTCACGGAGGTGATCCGGCGGACGTCCCCTGTCCGGCCCGTTTTTGCCGGTAGCCGTCGTCATATATCCGGAAATTTCCAGGTGTCTACGATTCGTACCCGTCAAATCCTCAGTGCAGTTTTCGGTGCACGCTGGGTAATGGTCCCCGGCGGTGTACTAGCCGTATCTGCTTATTGATGTCTGTCGATGGTGAGCTGTAATCACTAGCAATCGCGCTGACAGCTGGTCACAACGGCGGGCCGCATCCGGCGCTTCCGGCCCCCGCGGGCCAGCGGCGGACCATGTGCCGGCCACTAGCCGGCCACTAGCCGACCGACGCCCGCCTGCCCGCCTGCCCGCCGAGCTGTTCGCCTGTCCGTCCGCCGGCCTGCCGTGGCGCGGGGGGGGGGGCCCCCCCCCCCCCCCCCCCCGGGGCGGGGGGGGGGGGGGGGGGGGGGGGGGGCGGGGGGGCCC
>NZ_JALKFY010000340.1:0-238 GCF_023242985.1 Frankia sp. Mgl5
GTCTCGAGGAGGTTGTAAATATGGTGTTACGACGCGTCGGCAAAATGACGGCCGTGCTTGGAGTTAGTGCAATGTTATTTTCGGGATGCGGCCTGTTTGGCCCGGAAAAGGAAACGGCCAGTATTGATGCTCCCCCCGCATCTGAAGCTGCCTTGGATGGTACAAAAACCGCACCTACTGATGGCAGCGCAGCGACATCGGAACAGGCGCAGGGAACGACTGAACGCACGTTGTACTT
>NZ_JALKFY010000341.1:0-238 GCF_023242985.1 Frankia sp. Mgl5
GCTTCTGGTTGGTATTCCTTCGGTTGTTTACGGCTATATCGGTCTTACCTTGCTCGTTCCGTTCTTGCGCGAACATTTTGAAGTGCTGGGCTTCAGCTTGCTGGCGGGGGGACTTGTCCTTGCGCTGATGATCCTTCCGACGATCACAAGCGTTGCGACGGACGCGATCGAGGCGGTTCCGCAGGATATTCGAAATGCTTCGCTGGCATTGGGGGCCACGCGTTGGCAAACGATTTGG
>NZ_JALKFY010000342.1:0-237 GCF_023242985.1 Frankia sp. Mgl5
ATATAACCGGCCTCCTCCAATATTTTCCACGGCAGATCATATTTCTTCGGTCCGACCAGGGAAAAGACATCGTTCTCACAGCCGTCTTCGCGCACCAGCGTGGCCGTTAAGCCGAGCCGTCGTTTCGCCTGAATGCTCGTCGTCATCCGAAAGATCGGAGCGGGCAGCAAGTGAACCTCGTCATAAATGATCAGCCCCCAATCCCGGTCGGTCAACAGCCGCATATGAGGGTAATCT
>NZ_JALKFY010000343.1:0-237 GCF_023242985.1 Frankia sp. Mgl5
GTATTGACCATGAACTTCTGTAAATACGTCGTGTAGGTATAGAAGGCGACGGTTCCGCCGAGCGTTAGTCCGACCACTGTCAGTACCGCCTTAGGGTGTTTCATCAAAGCCCGAACGGTCCCAGCGCTCGCCCGGCTTTCAGAACCCATTTTTGAGAACTGCTCCGATTCGTCCATCGTGCGGCGCAGCCACAATACGGCCAATGCTCCCATTGCCCCGATAGCGAAGGGAATACGC
>NZ_JALKFY010000344.1:0-237 GCF_023242985.1 Frankia sp. Mgl5
CCTCATTGATGATCGGCGAATGGTTCGGACCGTCATTACGATACAACGGCACATCACGGAAATACTGTTTGGTGGCCTGCCGGTACTGCTCTCCCTGCGATTGGCTGGCGAGGGCCATCAGCAGAACATGGGCGGCATTCACCCGCTGCACCTGTCCCGTCGGCTATCCGTAGGTGGTAATCCCCGCTACCATCAGCTTTTTATAGACCGGTTCCGACCAGCGGTTCTGCACCTTGG
>NZ_JALKFY010000345.1:0-237 GCF_023242985.1 Frankia sp. Mgl5
GGAAATCCGCACCTGATCGTCGCCCACTCTCGGGACATCACGGAAGCGCTCCGTACCAGCTCGCAATTGGAGGAGACGGAAGCCCTGTTACGACGCTACAGCCAGGAGATTCAGCTGATGCGGCGGGAGCACAGCCAGACCCATGCAGATACCCCGATGATCGGAGTAAGCCGCTCTTATCTCTCGCTTTTGGAATTAATCAAAAAAGTTGCCGTGGTAGAGACAACCGTCTTGATC
>NZ_JALKFY010000346.1:0-237 GCF_023242985.1 Frankia sp. Mgl5
CTGGACGCCCGCGGCGCCATCAGCGTCACGGAGAGAACAGGATATATCGCTCGGGTGCGAAACCTCTCACGGGAAGTGGCGCACACCTATTATGCGGAGCGCGAACGGCTTGGCTTCCCGATGCTGAAGAAAGGAGTGACCGCAGATGAGTAAGCGTGACTTGCTGATCGAGATTGGAATGGAGGAAGTGCCAGCGCGCTTCGTCGCTGCAGCCACAGCACAGCTAAAAGAGAAAGT
>NZ_JALKFY010000347.1:0-237 GCF_023242985.1 Frankia sp. Mgl5
GCTACCGTCTCCATTCAAGATGGCCCCCGCACGATCCAGCGCTTTAATCAGGCGCGGGTTGTAAATGTAACGGCTAGCCTTTCACCCGGCCGCGATCTGGGAAGCGTGACGCAGCGGATCAACAAGCTGGTGGACAGCTTCCCGCTGCCGCCCGGCTATGTGATCGAGCAGCAAGGACAAAACCAGCAGATGGCGCAATCTACCCGGGATATGCTGATCGCCTTTGCACTTGCTATC
>NZ_JALKFY010000348.1:0-237 GCF_023242985.1 Frankia sp. Mgl5
ATATGGAGCTTTGTAGGGATCTTTTGCGCGCGGCGGTGAAAAAATCATCGCCCATTTCATCCCTTCTCTCGCCTCTACATGGGGAGATTCCGGCGTCCGCTCGGTTGGCACGAAAAGTGCTTTTTCGGCTGCTTCCAAGTGCCGGTCCGCCTTTGCCTGCTCTGTGGCTGTCACCCGTTCAGCCTCTGCAATGGAGGACTCCGCCACTTCCTGCTCCTCAAACGAAGCGGTCCACGT
>NZ_JALKFY010000349.1:0-237 GCF_023242985.1 Frankia sp. Mgl5
GTGCCGGCGATAGGACTTGAACCCACAACCCCCTGATTACAAGTCAGGTGCTCTACCAATTGAGCTACACCGGCATAATGCTTACAATGGTGGCTCGGGACGGAATCGAACCGCCGACACGAGGATTTTCAGTCCTCTGCTCTACCGACTGAGCTACCGAGCCAAATTGTTTACAGACATAAGTGGCGGAGCTGACGGGACTCGCTTCCTACTGGCGACTCGACGTCGAATTGACTC
>NZ_JALKFY010000814.1:0-33504 GCF_023242985.1 Frankia sp. Mgl5
CTCCGGCCATGCCCGCCCCGCCGGCGCCGGCCGCGCCGTTCCCCGGGGGGGGCGGGGGGGGCGCGGCGCCGAACGCCCCCGCTCCGCCGGCCCCAACCGGCTAAGCCGGCCGGCGACCTTTCGTCGGATGTTTCGCGGTGGCCCCAATGTGCTTTGCGGGCGCTCCGCGGCGGTCGCACACCCCCACGAAGGTCGAGCCCGTCCCGCCCATTCTGTTTCACGCGTATTGCCCGGTGTGGCCGCGCAGACCCGCCGTCGCTGGAGCCCGGACCCAAAAGGCCACGTCCGGGGCGGTCTGGCGGCCCGTGCGGGGGCGTTCCGGCACGCGTCGCCCTGATGATCCGCCCGCCCGGCGCCGGAAGCCCGAATGCCTATATCAGGCAGGCATCAGCGGCCTCTCCCCGGGTGCCGTCGCGGCCCGTCCGCCCCACGCCCGCCGGGTGTTGATCCGACGGAAAGTAAGCGGCTATTTCCATGTCGTGATCGAACCCTCGCGTTCCGGGAAGGTGGGCGATTGTTGTGAGGGGGGTGATTGTCGGGCAAGTGCCGAAGTCCACTATCTTCAGCATCGGCACCTGCGTGCACAGCTATTTGAGAGTGCCGAGCACCGTCCGATGTATGTAAAGCGTCGAGCCGAAGCGCCGTGTCCTGCCCCCGGCCCGACGACCCCTCCGAGACAGGCGGGGCAGGACGAGGGACCTCGGTGGTCCCGGTGACCGGGCGATCCGTCCGGCCGCCGGACGGCCGATCCGGTCCCGCCGGCCGTGCTGGCCGGCGGGTCGGTGTGCGATGCCGAGCGCGGCAGAGCGCCTCACAGGCGCCGGTAGAGAGAAGGACACGCGTTGCCCCGTCGTGGAATTGCCTGGCTGCCCGAGGACTGGGAGCAGTTCGTCAAGGGGCGCCAGCGCCCCTCGAACGCCCGATCGGGTACGGGCGCCCGGCGGCGCACCTCCCAGCCGCCTCGTCGGGCGGCGACGATCGCCGCGTTCACCACGGGCACGCTCGCGGCCTCGACGGCGGCCTTCGCCGCCACGGTGCCGGCCACCCCGGACGGCACCGCGTCCATCGACCCGGGCGCGACCCAGACGGCCTCCGTGCTGCCGGGCCAGGGCGGGACGGACGCACCGGACGCCGCGGCCGCCGCCGCGCCGCTGGCGGGGGCGATCGCGTCCTCCGAGCCGATGTTCACCAAGGTCTCGCTGACGGCGGACAACACCACGGTCGCGCCGAACGCCCCGGTGGTGCTGACCGTCCGGGCCAATGAGGCTGGCGGCGCTCCGCTGGCCAACCAGCGGGTCCGCCTCGTCGTGGTGAACGGGCCGAAGTGGCAGACCTCGACGGCGCTGACGACCGACACCAACGGTCAGGCCCAGATCACCGCGCGGCTGCTGACCACCACGACGATCACCGCCGTCTTCGACGGCACGAGCGCGCTGCGGCCCTCGCTGGCCGGCGCGGCCACGATCACGATCAAGGCGCCGACGGCGCCCCGCCCGGCCGTCAGCCAGGCCATCCCGTCGGTGATCCCGGGCAGCTCGATCGGGGAGAAGGCCGTCTACCTGGCCTCGCTACAGAAGGGCAAGCCGTACGTGTGGGGGGCGGAGGGTCCCTACTCGTTCGACTGCTCCGGCCTGGTCCAGTACGTCTTCAAGCAGCTCGGACGTTCCCTGCCGCGCACCGCGCAGGGCCAGTACAACGTGTCGACCCACGTGCCGCAGTCCGGTAAGCGCCCCGGCGACCTGATCTTCTACGGGACCGAGGGCAACATCTACCACGTGGGCATCTACGCCGGGAACGGCTACATGTGGGCCGCGCCGCAGACCGGCGGTGTGGTGTCGCTCCGCCCGATCTACAGCTCCACCTACAAGGTCGGCCGGATCATGTGACGCGCGGAGGGGCACTCGGCCCGAATCGGGCCGAGTGCCCCCCGCGCTCCGCGCTCCCGCACCTGGCCGCGCGCCGTCCCGCACCACGCCGGGCCCGGACGGCGGCGACCACTCGGCGACCCGGCCGGCGCCCATCCGCTAGCGTCAGAGCCGACGACCCGCGTCCAGCGGTCGGCGCGCGAGCCGTCGGCGCCCGTCTTCGTGCGGCCGGGTCGGGGAGGAGGGACGCGGCGTGACGGCGGAGACGCAGGCCTCCGACCGGATCTGGACCATCCCGAACCTGCTGTCCGGTCTGCGCCTGCTGGGCGTGCCGCTCTTCCTCTGGCTCGCGCTGGGCCCGGAGGCGGACGGTGCCGCGCTGGGCGTGCTCGCCTTCGCCGGCGTCAGCGACTACCTGGACGGCAAGCTCGCCCGGGTGCTGAACCAGACCAGCCGCCTCGGGGTGGCTCTCGACCCGCTGGCCGACCGGCTCTACATCCTCGCGACCATCGTCGCGCTCACCCTGCGCGACATCGTCCCGCTCTGGTTCGCGCTGGCGCTCGTCGGCCGGGACGTCGCGCTGCTGGGCCTGGTGCCCGTGCTGCACCGGCTCGGGCTGGGCACCGCGCTGCCCGTCCACTACCTCGGCAAGGCGGCCACCTTCAACCTGCTGTACGCCTTCCCGCTCCTGCTGCTGTCCGCCGGCGACTCGTGGCTGGCGACGGCGGCCCGCCCGCTCGGGTGGGCGTTCGCCATCTGGGGTATCGCTCTTTACTGGTGGTCCGGCCTCCTCTACGCAGAACAGGCCCGCCGGCTGGCCGGGGAACGCGCCCGCCTGGCCGCGGCGCGAAAATAGGGAGGTAACCCTTGAGAGCC
Organism: Frankia sp. Mgl5; assembly: GCF_023242985.1. Taxonomy (NCBI): domain Bacteria; kingdom Bacillati; phylum Actinomycetota; class Actinomycetes; order Frankiales; family Frankiaceae; genus Frankia; species Frankia sp. Mgl5. The sequence goes on from NZ_JALKFY010000814.1 coordinate 2,742, forward strand.
GTCGTGATGGCGGGCGGCGAGGGCACCCGGCTGCGGCCGCTGACCGCGAACCTGCCGAAGCCCCTGCTGCCGGTCGTCAACCGCCCGATCATGGAGCACGTCCTGCGGCTGCTCAAGCGGCACGGTTTCGACGAGACCGTGGTGACGGTCCAGTTCCTCGCGGCGATGATCCGCAACTACTTCGGCTCCGGCGACGAGCTGGGCATGCACCTGTCCTACGCGACGGAGACCACGCCGCTGGGCACCGCGGGCAGCGTGAAGAACGCCGAGGACGCGCTGCGCCACGAGGAGTTCCTGGTCATCAGCGGTGACGCCCTGACCGACATCGACCTGACCGACCTCGTCGCCTACCACCGGGCGCAGGGCGCGCTGGTCACCGTCGCGCTCAAGTCGGTGCCCGACCCGCTCGAGTTCGGCATCGTGATCACCGGCGAGGACGGGCGGATCTCCCGGTTCCTGGAGAAGCCGACCTGGGGCCAGGTGTTCTCCGACACCGTCAACACCGGCATCTACGTGATGGAGCCGGAGGTCCTCGACCACGTCCCGGCCGGAGAGGCGGTCGACTGGTCCGGGGATGTCTTCCCCCGGCTGGTCGCCGCCGGGGCGCCGGTGTTCGGCTATGTCGCCGGCGGCTACTGGGAGGACGTCGGCACCATCGCCAGCTTCCAGCGCGCGCAGGCGGACGTGCTGAACCGGCAGGTGGACGTCTCGATCGGCGGGTTCGAGGTCTCCCCGGGGGTCTGGATCGGCGAGGACGCCGACGTCCATCCCGACGCGATCCTCAAGGGCCCGCTGGTCGTCGGCGACTACAGCAAGGTCGAGGCCGGCGCCGAGCTGCGCGAGTTCACCGTGCTCGGCAGCAACGTGGTGGTGAAGCGGGGGGCCTTCCTGCACCGGGTGGTCGTCCAGGACAACGCGCTCATCGGCCCGCGGACGAACCTGCGCGGCTGCGTGATCGGCAAGAGCACGGACGTGCTGCGGGCCGCGCGCATAGAGGAGGGCGCGGTCATCGGCGACGAGTGCGTCATCCAGGAGGAGGCGTTCGTCTCCCATGACGTCAAGGTCTACCCGTTCAAGACCATCGAGGCCGGGGCGGTCGTCAACACCAGCGTCATCTGGGAGTCGCGCGGGCAGCGGTCGCTGTTCGGCCCACGCGGGGTCTCCGGACTGGTCAATGCGGAGATCACCCCGGAGCTGGTGGTCCGCCTGGCCAGCGCGTACGCGACGACGCTGAAGAAGGGCTCCACCGTCACCACCGCGCGGGACGGCTCGCGCGCGGCCCGGGCCCTCAAACGGGCCGTGATCAGTGCCCTCACCGCCGGCGCGATCAACGTCCGTGACCTGGAGGTGGCCCCGCTGCCGGTCGCGCGCTTCGACGTCCGCACCTCGGACGCGGCCGGCGGAATCATGCTGCGTTCCAAGCCGGGCGACGCCGAGCGCATCGACATCGTCTTCCTCGACGCCGACGGCGACGATCTCTCCCCGGCCGCGCAGCGCAAGCTCGACCGCGTGTTCACCCGGCAGGAGTTCCGCCGCGCGTTCCCCGGCGAGATCGGCGACCTGCGCTTCCCTGCGCGCACGGCCGACGTCTACACCCAGGACCTGCTTGACCGGGTGGACACCAGCGGGCTCGCCGAGGCGGATCTCAAGGTGGTCGTCGACCCGTCCGGGGGAGCGGCGTCGCTGCTGCTGCCCACCCTGCTCGGCCGGCTCGGCGTCGACGTGCTGACCGTCAACGGCCGGCTGGACGAGACCTACCCCGAGCCCGGCGCCGAGCAGGAGCGCAGGGCTCTGGACCGGCTGGGCGCGCTCGTGGCGAGCTCGCGCGCCGCGTTCGGGGTCCGCTTCGACCACATCGGCGAGCGGATCACCATCGTCGACGAGCGCGGCGACCTCATCAGCGACGAGCGGGCCCTGCTGGTCATGCTCGACCTCGTCGCGGCGGAGAACCGCGGCGCCCAGGCGGCGGTGCCCGTCACCACCACCCGGGTCGCCGACCAGGTGGGGCGCTTCCACGGCCTGACCGTGCGGCGGATGTCGATGTCCGGCTCCGAGTTCTCCCGGGTCGTGCAGGCCGAGCCGATCGTCTTCGCCGCCGACGGGCGGGGCGGGTTCGTCGTGCCGGAGTTCGCCCCCGTGATCGACGGCCTGGCGGCGTTCGTCCGGCTGGTCGCGCTGGTCGCCCGGACCAGGCTGACGCTCAGCGCGATAGACGCGCGGATCCCTCCGGTCGCGATGGTGCGGGCGTCGGTGCCCACACCGTGGGCGGAGAAGGGCACCGTCATGCGCCGCGTCGTCGAGTCGGTGGACGTCGACTCGGGCGACCAGGTCGACACCACCGACGGGGTGCGCGTCGTCGGCCCGGACGGATCCTGGGTGCTGGTGCTGCCCGACCCGTCCGAGGCGGTGACCCACCTGTGGGCCGAGGCGGCGGATCTGGGCGGCGCGCAGAAGCTGGTGCGCCGGTGGAGCGCCGTCGTGGAGACAGTGCCGCCGGAGCAGGCTCCCGTCACCCGTTCATGATCGTAACGGCTTCCCGGCGGCGGAACGCGACGGGTATGCCACAGTGGCCAGCCGGCCGTCGGCGAGAATGCCGGATGTGCACGGACGGACACGGCTGACCACGCGCGCGAGCGGGGGGAGCCCACTGGCGGGCGGCGCCGCGGCGACGGTGCTCGAGCGGATCGTGGCCGACGCGCTCGAGCCCGCCTACGCGCGGGACTCCGACGCCGCGCGCGGAGCCGGTCGGCGCGGTGGCGGGTGGGCCAGACGGCTCCTGCTGCCCCTGACGCTGCTCCTCGCGGGCCTGCTCGTCGCCGTGAGCGTGCGCCAGGCGGTCGATGACGCGCCGTCCCGGGAGCGGCTGCGGGCGCGGCTGAGCGCCGAGTACGAGGCCCGCTCCACCCACCGGGACGGCCTCGCCTCCTCGGTGGCCGTGCTCCGCTCCGCCACTGAGAGCCTGGTGAACCGGCGCCGGACGGCCGACGGGCTCTGGGCGGTCGCGAACGCCGAGATCGACGCGCTCGCGGCGCCGGCCGGCCTGGCGCCGGCACGCGGCCCCGGCGCGCGGGTGACCCTCGTCGACCCGTCGGCCGGGCCGCCCGCCGACGCGGGCAACCCGCGGCCGACGGCACAGGGCCCCGACGGCCGGCTCGCCGACCACGACCTGGCCGACATGGTGAACGCGCTGTGGGCCACCGGCGCCGAGGCCATCGCCGTGAACGGGGTCCGGCTGACCGCGCTGAGCGCGGTGCGCGCCGCGGGCGACACGATCCTGGTCGGCCTGAGCCCGGTCGCGGCACCCTACGTGGTCGACGTCGTCGGGGACCCTGACACGATCGTTCCGGGGGTGACCGCCGCGGCGGTCACGCTGCGCCTGCGCACCCGGATGGGCGCACCCCCGAACGCCGTGACCGTCGCCCGCCTGGACGACGTCACCGTGCCGGCGGCCCCCAGCCCGAGCCTCCGATATGCCCGAGGGAGCGGATCTTGACCCGTGAAGGTGCGATCACCGGCCTGCTCGCGCTCGTTGTCGGCGTCGTCGCCGGGCTCCTCGTCGCGCCGAAGCCCCCGACCTGGCTGGACCCGTACCTGCCGGTGGCGGTGGTCGCCGCGGTGGACGCGGCGGTCGGGGGCCTGCGCGCGGCGCTGGAGCGGGTCTTCTCCGACCGTGTCTTCGTCGTGTCCTTCCTGTCGGACGTGCTGCTGGCCGTGGCGCTCGTCGCGCTGGGCGACGCGCTCGGCGTCGGCGGCGCGATGTCGACCGCGGTGGTCGTCGTCCTCGGCATCAGGATTTTCACCAACGCGAGCGCGGTCCGCCGATCGCTGCTGAAACTGTGACCGGCGAGCTGCCGCCCCGCGCTCCTCGGCTCCACGTGCCGCCGCCCGGCGAGTCGCCTCCCGGTGAGCTGCCGCTCGGGGAGCCGCCGGACACCACGGGGCCGGCCGGCGGCGGCCCCGCTGTCGTGCGCCCGACTGTCGGGAAGGCGACGAGCGGCGGCACCGGCTCCCGGGTACGGCTGTTGCGATACGTGACGGTTCTGTTGCTTGCGGTGCTGGGATTCGGTGTCGCCGTGATGATCCGTATCGCCGACACGCCCGAGCGGCTGGCGGCGGCCCGGCCCGACGAGCTCGCCACCGAGCTGGAGGACCTCGCCGTCGCCGGGCGGCGGCTGGAGGTGGAGGCCACCGGTCTCGAGCAGACCCGCGCCGCGGTCGCCGACGGCGCGCGCGGCGACGCCGACCTCGACCGGGCCCGCCGCGAGGCCGAGGCCCTGGCGGTGCTCGCCGGCACCGGCCCGGCGACCGGGCCGGGCATCACCCTCCGCATCGACGACCCGCGGGGGACCGTCGAGGCGTGGATCCTCGTCGACGCCCTGCAGGAGCTGCGGGACGCCGGTGCCGAGGCGATCGAGCTCTCCGGTGTCCGTGTTGTGGCCTCCACCTACATCGTCGACGCTCCCGGCGGCGGTATGACCGTGGACGGCGGCAGTGTCGCGCCGCCCTACGAGCTGCGCGTGGTCGGGGACGCGCACACGCTTGCCCAGGCAATGCGGATTCCTGGCGGAGTGCTCGATACGGTAGCTACCCGGGATGGCGCGCATGCTGAGGTCACGAACTCGGATCGGATCGAGATCAGGGCGCTGCGGGCCGTTCCGACCCCCCGTTTTGCCCGTCCAGCCGGTTGAGGGGCGCGCCCCGCGACGACGCCGTCGCGGTGGGTGCCGGCCGTCCGGACGGTCCCATGCGTCCGTCGACGCCCGTGCCGGCGCTCGGCACCACGACCGCAGGAGGCGATTCCGGTGTACCCGGACGACCTGAAGTACACCCGTGAGCACGAGTGGGCCCGGGCCGAGGGGAACAGGGTGCGGGTCGGTATCACCGCGTACGCGCAGGAGGCGCTCGGCGACATCGTCTTCGTGTCGCTGCCCGAGGTCGGGCAGGCCGTCTCGGCCGGGGAGCCGTGCGGCGAGGTCGAGTCGACCAAGAGCGTCTCCGACATCTACGCGCCCGTCTCCGGCGAGGTCGCGGCCCGCAACGAGGCGCTCGTCGCCGCCCCTGAGCTGGTGAACTCCGACCCCTACGGGGAGGGCTGGCTGGTCGAGGTCACGGTGGTGGACGCGGCCGTCCTCGACGACCTGCTCGACGCCACCGCCTACCGCGAGCACGTCAAGGAGCAGTAGCCGCGCGGGAAGTTCGCGGCCGGCGTGAAGTTCGTGGCCGGACTGTCATTCCGGGACAGGCGTTCCCAGGGCGGGCGCGGTCATTGGGCGGTGCTATGCGCATTGGCCTGGCTATGTCCTACCTCGTCTGATGTCAAGTGAAGGGCGGCCACCGCCCGCGTGCGGTGGCGCCACGCCGAACAAACACCCGACGCACCCTTTTCGCGGCGGTGCGCCTGATGCACTAGCCTCGGAGTGCGCCGTGACGGCATCGGCCGCGGACACCGCCGCGTTCGGCCGTTCGCGCGGGGTGAGTGCCCGATCACATCGGGCCAGGCCTCTGTCGGGGAACATTCCTGCCGCCGTCAGGGCGGCGGACCGAGCGGCCGGGCTCCCGCCTGCGGGCATCCGGCAGGAAGCGGACGAGACTGTGTTCTGCACGAGGTGCGGCCAGCAGAACCCGTCCGACGCGCTGTACTGCGCGCGGTGCGGGTCGCCTCTGGTGCGTCCGGGCGAGCCCGTGGCGCCGGAGCGACCCGCGGAGCAGACGTCGACGCTCAACCTGGCCGCCGCGCTCTCCGGCATCGAGGGTGACCACGTCGACGAGTCGACCGAGCGCGACGCCGTCGCCGCCGTCGACGCGCTTCCGCCCGGCTCGGCCCTGTTGGTCGTCAAGCGAGGCCCGAACGCGGGCAGCCGGTTCCTTCTCGACGCCGATCTCACCACCGTCGGGCGCCATCCGGAGAGCGACATCTTCCTCGACGACGTCACGGTCTCCCGGCGGCATGCCGAGTTCCACCGGTCGCCCTACACCAAGGGATTCTCCGTGCGTGACGTCGGCAGCCTGAACGGTACCTACCTGAACCGGGAGCGGATCGACTCCGCGGAGCTCACCGGCGGCGACGAGGTCCAGATCGGCAAGTTCCGCCTGGTCTTCCTGACGGGCGCGACCTACGGGGGGGTCGGGGTTCGGTGAACAGGTCCACGACGAGGTGAGCGGCGGCAGCAGCGCCGCGGCGGAACCCATGCGCTCGTCCGGTCGTGCGGAGGAGTCCCGGCCGGGATCGTCGCGGCGGAGCGGCCCGGGACAGCGGCCCGAGGATGCCGCGAAGACCCTGAACATCGGCGAGGTGCTGGACAGACTGCGCACCGAGTACCCCGACATCACCCTCTCGAAGATCCGCTACCTGGAGTCCGAGGGGCTGGTCGAGCCGGCGCGCACCAGCGCGAACTACCGGAAGTACTCGCTCGACGACGTCATGCGCCTGCGGCACGTGCTGCACGCCCAGCGTGAGCGGTACCTCCCGCTGCGCGTGATCAAGGAGGAGCTCGCGGCGCTCGACCGAGGCGACACCCCGCTACCCCGCACGGGCCCGCGTGCCGTGCCCGACCGGCCGGCTGTCCGCGGCCTGGACGGCCTGCTGGGCGCGGAGCGGGTCCGTCTGTCCCGCCGCGAGCTGCTCGCCGCCAGCGGCCTCGACGACGACTCGCTGGCCGAACTGGAGGGCAACGGGCTCGTCGGCCCGATCGCGGGCGGCGGCTACTACGACTCCGACGCCCTGCTGGTGGCACGTACCGTGGCCCTGCTCGCGGCGCACGGCGTCCAGGCGCGGCACCTGCGTGCCGCCCGCGCGGCGGCGGATCGTGAGGCAGGTCTCATCGAGGCGGCGGTCGCGCCGCTGCGGTCCGGTCGCCTGGTGGAGTCGGACGGCCGCGCCGCGGAGACCGCCGACGAGCTCGCCACCCTGCTGGTGCGCATGCATGCCGCGCTGTTGCGGACCCGGTTGACCGGCAGCCGACCAGGCTAGCGGGGCACGGTCACCCAAAACGGCGCCATCTTTCACGGAAAGTGAGAACTGGCGGGCGCGCTGACGCGGGGCGGTAGCGGGGATACTGTCTCCCCGTGGGGTTTTCTGGCTCCGGTCACAGCGTCCCGCCCTACCCCACCTGCGCTAGGAGGTAGATCGGTGCATCGGCTGGACATCGTCGGCGTGCGTGTCGAGCTTCCGTCGAAGCAGCCGATCGTCCTGCTCAAGGAGGTGGGCGGGGAGCGGTACCTGCCGATCTGGATCGGCGCGGTCGAGGCGACGGCGATCGCCTTCGCTCAGGAGGGCATCACCACGGCCCGGCCGATGACCCACGACCTGATGCGGGATGTGCTGCGGGCACTCCAGACGGAACTGACCCAGGTCACCATCACCGACCTGCAGGACGGAGTCTTCTTCGCCACGCTGGTGTTCGGTAACGGCGTGGAGGTCTCCGCCCGCCCCTCGGACGCGATCGCCCTGGCCATGCGGATGGGCGCTCCCGTGTACGGGGTCGAGGCGGTCCTGGCCGAGGCCGGGATCACCGTCCCAGAGGAGCAGGAACAGGAGCAGGAGAGCGAGCTGGAGAAGTTCCGGGAGTTCCTGGACACCATCTCGCCGGAGGACTTCAACACGCCGGGCTCCTGAACCAGGCTCGGAGGGCCGCGAGGCCCCAATGCCGCGCCGGATGTGACCCGAGCGGGGTAGCTCGTCCGGTTGGGCGCACACTTGTCCTGGTGCGGTCAGCATGTCCGCTGGACTACGGACACGCCGGCTTGGATCATTGAAGAGACGATGCCCCGCCCTTACGGTCGGGCGAACCGGCTGCCCAGCCGGTGCGCCGGCCGGCGCGGGGATGCGTCGCCGTTCGCCGCCGGGGGCGGCCACGGTGCCCCGCCGCCGACGCGGCGCGGGCCCGGGCCGGTGGGCGTGTGGCGCGGCGCCGGTGTGGGCGGTGTCGTCAGCGGGCGGGCCGTGAGGCTCCCGGACTGTCCGGAGGATGGGACTGGTGAATGGTGGCACCTCGATCGGAGCAGCCGCGCGGGTGGCGCCGGACGAAGCCGATCCCGCCTGGGTGGATGCCGAGCGGACGACCATGATCGAGCAGGGTCAGCTCTTCGGCGACGAGATCCCGCAGCCGCCCGGTGACGACGTCGGATACCGCGGGCCGACGGCCTGCTCGGCGGCCGGCATCACCTACCGCCAGCTCGACTACTGGGCGCGCACGGGCCTGGTCGTGCCCAGCGTGCGCGGGGCGAGCGGGTCCGGCAGCCAGCGCCTCTACTCGTTCCGCGACGTGCTGGTCCTGCGGGTCGTCCGCAAGCTGCTGGAAGCCGGGGTGTCGCTGCAGAACATCCGGGCCGCCGTCGACCATCTGCGGACCAGGGGAGTGGCGGACCTCGCCCACCTGACCCTCATCAGCGACGGCTCGACCGTCTACGAGTGCACCTCGGACGACGAGGTGATCGACCTGGTCCGGGGTGGTCAGGGCGTCTTCGCGATCGCGGTCGGGCGGGCGCTGGAGGACATGCGCGGCCAGCTCGCGGAGCTGCCCTGCGAGCGCCCCGGCAACCCGGCGGCGACGCACCCCGGCGACGAGCTGGCCCACCGCCGGCGGCGGCGCAGCTCGGCCTGATCGGCACGCCCCGCGGGGGAAAACCGTTGGGGAACTGTCGGTGGCCTGGCGTACGGTCCCCGTGTGACTGATCATCCCGCGGTCCTCGTCGAGGGCCTTCGCAAGAGCTACGGCCGACATACGGCCCTTGCCGGACTCGACCTCCTCGTCGCGGAGGGCACGGTCCACGGCGTTCTCGGCCCCAACGGTGCCGGCAAGACGACCGCTGTCCGCATCCTGGCCACGCTGCTCGCCGCCGACGGTGGGCGGGCCGAGGTTCTCGGGGTCGACGTGCTGCGCCAGCCGCAGCTGGTCCGTCCCCGGATCGGCCTGACCGGCCAGTACGCGGCCGTCGACGAGCGGCTGACCGGCCTGGAGAACCTGGAGATGTTCGGCCGGTTGTACCGGCTGTCAGCCCGCACCGCGCGGGCGCGGGCGGCCGAGCTGCTTGAGCGCTTCGACCTCGCCGAGGCCGCCGGGCGGCAGGCGAAGACGTACTCGGGCGGCATGCGTCGGCGCCTCGACCTCGCGGCGAGCCTCATCATGGCGCCGGCCGTGCTGTTCCTGGACGAGCCCACGACGGGGCTGGACCCACGCAGCCGCCAGGCGATGTGGCGGGTGATCGCCGACCTTGTGCGCGACGGCACCACCGTGCTGCTCACCACGCAGTACCTGGAGGAGGCCGACCAGCTCGCCGACCGGGTCTCCGTCGTCGACACCGGGCGGGTCATCGCCGAGGGAACCACCGACGACCTCAAGCGCCAGATCGGCGGCGACCGGCTCGACATCACCGTGGCCGAGGGCTGCGACCTCGGCGGTGCCGCCGAGGTGCTGGCCCGGTCCGGTACCGGCGCGGCCACCGTGGACGCCGACGAGCGCCGGGTGAGCGTCCCGGTCTCCGGCGCGGGCATCCTCGCCGAGGTCGTGCGCGGCCTCGACGAGATCGGGGTCACGATCGTCGACGTCGCGCTGCACCGCCCGTCCCTCGACGACGTCTTCATGACCCTGACCGGTCACGGCGCCGCCCCGGCGCGCGGCCCGGCGGGTGCGCCCGGCCCCGGCGGGCCGGGCGGTGACGACGGGCCTCCCGGCCCGCGTACCGGCGGCGACGAGCGGGATCTGGTGAAGGCATGACCACTCTCGACCTGACACCCGTCGCGGGGCGGAGCCGGCTGACCTGGGAGCTCCTCGACGCCTGGGTGATGTGCCGACGCAACCTGATGAAGACCTGGCGGGTGCCCGAGCTGCTGGTCTTCGCGACCATCCAGCCCGTGATGTTCGTCCTGCTGTTCAGCTACGTGTTCGGGGGCGCGATCGACGTCGGCCCGGATCTCGACTACGTCGACTTCCTGATGCCCGGCGTCTTCGTGCAGACAGTGATCTTCGGCGCGATGATGACCGGGATCGGCCTCGCCAACGACAAGGAGGAGGGGCTGATCGACCGCTTCCGGTCGCTGCCGATGAGCCGCTCGGCCCTGCTGACCGGGCGGACACTCGCCGACCTGGTCCGTAACGCCTTCATCATCCTGATCATGCTGTTGGTCGGCCTGGCGGTCGGCTTCCGCTTCGGTGACACCACGGTTCCGGCCATCCTGGCGGGATTCGGCGTCATGCTGATCTTCTCCTACGCCTTCTCCTGGGTGTCGGCGGTGATCGGCATGTCGGTCCGCAGCGCGGAGGCGGCACAGTCCGGCGGGATGATCTGGGTCTTCCCGCTCGTCTTCGCCAGCTCCGCCTTCGCCCGGGTCGACACGATGCCGGGCTGGCTGCAGGCGTTCGCCGACCACCAGCCGGTCACCGTCACGGTGGATGCCGTGCGCGCCCTGTTCCTCGGCGGCCCGGTGGCTGACGACCTGCTGCTCTCACTCGCCTGGTGCGGCGGGATCCTGCTGCTGTTCGGGCCGCTGGCCGTCCGGGCCTTCCGGAGGGACGCCGCAGGCTGACGAGGCCGCGAGATCAGGCCGCCCGGATCACGGCAGGGCCGATCGTGGCGGGCCGCGGCCTCAGGTGCGTCCCTCGGTGTTCTGGGCGTTGCCCAGGGTGGGCTCGTAGGCGACCCAGTCGGCGCGCAGCACGGGCCAGCCGTCGGCGCGCAGCAGCTCCACGACCGCCGGGTCGTCGTCGACCACGACGGCGACCCGGCGGTGCGTGCCGAGCCGGCGCAGCTCGGAGCGCTTGAAGATCCGCGCCGGGCGGCGGTCCGCGTCCGGGCGCATCCGTAGCTCGTTGAGGGGTAGCCCCTGTTCCCGCAGCCAGCGCTCGGTCGCGGCCCGGGAACGCTCCGGGCGCCCGGTCAACCAGAGCACCTCGTGGTCGTGGGCGAGCGAGTGCACCAGCTCCACCCCCTCGACCAGGGGTGGATCGACGTCCGCGGCAGCGAAGAAAGCGTCCCAGTCACCGGGGCGTGCCCGCAGGAAGCGCAGGCGGTGCCGCACGTCGGCGACCACCCCGTCGACGTCGATGACGGCCAGCGGTCGGTCCGCCGGCGCCTCCGCCGCGGCGGAGGCCTGAAGCGGGCCACCCGCCACGCTGTCAACGTCAGCCACGCTGTCGACACCAGCCACGCCGTCCATACCGGTCACGCTATCCACGTCGCCAGCACCGCCGCCGCCACCAACGCCGGCCGGGGCCCCGGGGCCCGCCAGCCCGTCCGGTTTCGTCTCCGACCCCGTGTCCAGGCCGGACATGCGCCCCGGATCCGCCACTTGTGTGCCTCCCGTACGGCGTCCACGTCGATGCTCCTCCGCCGGGCCATTGAACACGCGCGACACAGCGGATAAACCGTCGGTGTCCCGGCGGCCATCCGGTACGGTCCAGTTCATCGTCGGGTGTTTCCCACGTTTATCGGCTGAACTGGTCGGAGACGCCGGCCGGAGACACCCGGGTGGTCGCCGGTCCCGCATGCGGTGAAACGGCACGACGCGACGCGACGGTCGCTAGCGTGGTGTCCCAGTGACTGATCGCGAGCGGTGATCCGCCAGGTGGCACCAGGTGCCGTGGCGTCGCGGACGCGGCCCGGTCAGGAGACGTTCCGGTCGTCTGTCGCGAGGAGGTCGAGGTGTCGGGCACGCGGCGAGCACGCCTGCTCGTCTCCGGCATCACGGAGAGCCTGGAGGCGGCGCTCGCGCTCGCCGACCAGCTCGACGAGCAGGCGACCGAGCTGGCCTCCGGCGCGCTGCCCGTCCCGTCGGCCGCCGCGCTCGACCCGGAGACGCTCGGCGCGGTGCCGGCCGACCTCGCCGGCGATCTCGACCAGGTCGCGCTCGCGCTGAGCGAGGCCGGCGCGCTCGCTCGGCGGCAGGCGCCCGCGTTCGCCGGCGCCGGCTGGGACGCGCCGGAGTGGCGGGGAACGGAGTGGCGGGGAACACCGCCCGCGGGCGGCGCCGACCCCACGCCCGGGCCACCGGTCCGGCCGGGGCTGTGGCGGCTGGGCCGGATCCTCGTGCCGCCGCTGGCCCGCGGCGAGCGCACCGTCGAGGTGCCGCTGGCGGTGCCGCTGCTCGACGCGGGAAACCTCCAGATCGAGACCACCCGCCCCCGCCGCGGCGAAGCGGTCGGCCTGGTCCGCGGCCTGCTCACCCGGATCCTGGCGAGCGTCCCCCCGGGTGGCGTCCGGATCACCGTCTACGACCCGCACGAGCTCGGGGCCGGCCTGGCCGCTTTCGCCCCGCTGCGGGTGGCCGGGGTTGTCGGCCCGACGCTGACCAGCCGCGCGCGCCTCGAGCTCGCCCTCGCCGAGCTCTCCGGCGAGGTCGGCCGGATCACCGTCGAACGCCTCGCCGGCCGGTTCGACTCGCTACGCGAACGGGAGGACGCCGGCCTGCCCCGGTCGGAGCCGTGGCGGCTGCTGGTGCTGCTGGGCTGGCCGTCCCTGCCCGACGAGGCCGCCCGTGCGCTGGACGCGGTGGCCTCCCAGGGCCCCTCGTGCGGGGTGCACGTCATCGCGGTCGTCGAACCCGGGGGCGGTGGGGTCGACGCCCCCGGCGGGCGGGCCGCGGGGCGACTGCCGAACGCGGAGACGATCACCGCGGTCGAGCTGCTGGCCCTGCGCGGCGAGAGCGACGGCGGGATGCCCGGCGGCTGGCGCACCACCCTGTCCGGCCTGCTCGGCTGCGTCCTGGATGACCCTCCGCCGTCGGTGGTCGTCTCGGATGTCACCGCCCGGGTCGCCGCCGGGGTGGAGCGCGCCGCCGCCCGCGCGCCGGACCTGGGCGGCCTGCTGCCCGCCGGGCTCTGGGAGTACGAGAGCTCGGCCGGGGTCTCCGTCCCGGTGGCGCACGGCCCGGACGGCGAGGTCACCCTCGCCTTCGATGACGACACCGTGCACGGCCTCGTGGGCGGCCAGGCCGGGGCCGGGAAGTCGACCCTGCTGCTCGACGTGGTCTACGGGCTGGCCGCCCGCTACGGCCCGGACCAGCTCCGCTTCCACCTCCTCGATTTCAAGGAGGGCCTGGAGTTCGCCCAGTTCGCCGCGCGTCCGGGCGACCCCTTCTTTCTCCCGCACGCCGACACCGTCGGCATCGAGAGCGACCGGGAGTTCGGCGTCGCGGTGCTGCGCGCCGCCCGGGACGAGATGCAGCGGCGCTCGGTGACGATGCGGGCCGTCGGCGCGCGCGACCTGCGTGGGCTGCGTGCCGCCGACCGCAGCTCCGCCTGGCCGCGCACCCTGATCGTGATCGACGAGTTCCAGGTCATGCTCACCCCACTCGACGCGGTCGCCCGGGAGGCGGTCGCGCTGCTCGAGGTGATCGCCCGCCAGGGCCGCGCCTACGGCATCCACCTGCTGCTGGCCAGCCAGACGCTGTCCGGCATCGACGCGCTGGACGCGACCGCGGGCAAGCGCGGATCGATCTTCGGCCAGTTCGCGCTGCGCGTCGCGCTGCGGACGTCGATCTCCGAGTCCCGGGTTCTGCTGTCGACCGCGAACGAGGCGGCGGGCGCGTTGTCCGGTGTCGGCGAGGCCATCGTGAACCGGCGCAACGGCCATCCGATCGGTAACGAGCACGTCCGGGTGGCCTATCCCGACCCGAAGGTGATCGCCGGGCTGCGGGAGCGGATCGAGGCCCTCGTGGCCCGGGCCGTCCCGCCGATGCGGGCGCCGCGGGTGTTCGTCGGCCACGCGCCGGCCGTCCTCGCCGACAACCCGGCCTTCCAGGCGCTGGCCGGGCGGCCGGCGCCGCTGCCCGGGGAGGCGGCGGGGGACCCGCTGGCCTTCGTCGGCGTCCCGCTGGACCTGGCCCCGCCGGCGGTGGGGGTGCGGCTCGCCCGGCTGCCGGGCCGGCACCTGGCGATCCTCGGCCCGCTGCGCCGCGAGGCGGTCGGCATGGTCCAGGCGGCGGCCGTGTCCGTCGGTGCCCAGACGCCGCGCGGCGGGCTGGTCGTCGACGTGGTCGCCGCCGATCCGGCCACGGTGGCCGCGGCCGAGGTCATGGCGGACGTCCTGCGGCGCTCCGGGCATCCCACCCATGTCACGGACGTCACCGGTCTGCGGGGGGTGCTGGGGTCGGCCGCGGCGGAGATCCGGGCCCGGGAGGAGGCCGCGCTGGCCGGGCGGGGCGAGGCCGCCGCGGGCATGCGGCTGATCGTCGTGTTCGCGATGGACGCCGGCCGCGCCGGGCTCGAGGCGCGCGACGACGCGTCGCGCCGGTCCGGCCTCGACGACCTGCGGACGCTGACCCGGCGCGGCCCGGCCACCGGCGTGCACCTGCTCTGCTGGTGGCGGGCGCCGTCCCGGCTCGTCGACGACCTCGGCCCGGGCCACCGGGACGACATCGCGGCCTGGGCGGCGACGGGCCTGCCCGGTGGTGACCTGTTCGGCCTGGCGGGGCACCGTCCGGTCACGGCGGGCACGACGCCGAACCGGGCGGTGCTGTTCGACCGGCACGCCCAGGCCGAGCCGCGCACCGTCGTCCCGTTCGCCCCGCTCGGCACGGGGTCGGCGACCGAGAGCGGAGCGGCGGTGTGAGCGGCGCGGGCCGGCGTGGGGTGAGTGATCCGCCCGGGGCGGGGAATGCGCGGAGGGTGGCTGATCCATATGGACTCTCGACGGGTCCCGACGCTGCCGGGGCGGGTGCCAGCGGCGGGCTGGGGCCTCCCGACCCCGGCTCCGGTCCCGATCCCAACCTGGGCCACGGGCGGGGGAACGGGAGCGTGAGCGGCGGCGGGAGCGCCCCGGGGACGGGCGGGACGATCGGCTCCGGCCTCGCCGAGATCCCGGACGGGCCGCTCGTGCCGACCATGCCCTCAGGCGCCACCGCTCCCACCCCCCGGTCCGGCTCCGCCGCGGCCGTGCCGCCCCGGCCCGGCGCGTTCGTGCCGCGGGAGCTCGACCATCCGCTGGTAGCGGCCAACCGGTACCGGGAGCTGATGGGGGCCTCCGACGCGGTGCGGGCCCGGCTGGCCGAGAGCCTCGCCGCCCGCCAGGAGGGGCACGACGTGATCGCCCGCCGGCACCACTCGGCGGCCGACGACATCCGCACACGCATCGGCGTCGTCTGGGGGAGCGTCGGCGGGTCGCTGGCCCCGCACGGCCTGGGCGAGCTCGACCAGGTGCGCCCCCGCAGGGGCGAGGGGCCCGACCTCGAGGCCGTCTACCAGCGGTACGCCGGCGATCTGGACGGGCTCGACCGCGGCCGCGGCGGCCGTCCCACGGCTGTGACGATCGACGCGGCGGGCGGCCGTCGCGCGTCGCGCGGCTCGCGGGCCCGCGGTGTCGACGAGCAGCCCTCCATGGGCCAGCGCGGCGGGAAGCGGCTCGGCGCGGCGTCCGGCGGCCAGCTGTCCGGCCGTGGGTCCCGCGGCCGGGCGCCGGCTGCCGGCGGCCTGGTCGGCGCCGACGGTCTGGTCGACCCGGAGCGGGCGAAGAAGCTTGCCTACCGGCTGTGCCTGGAGGTGATGGCCCGCTCCGCCGAGCTGCGCGCGGTGACGAAGGGCGCCTCCGGGATGTCCGCGGGGCTGGTCACCGCCCTGTGCTGCGCGCTCGGCGGCGCGCTGACGGTGGCGGCCCGGGTGTTCGTGGCGGCGCCGGCCCTGCCGTGCCTCGCCGCGGCCGGGGGAGTGGGCGCGATCGCGGTGGTCGCGGCCACCGGCTCGTCCGCGGCGGCCGCGGTGCGCAGCGCCCTGCTCGCCGCGGCGTCGGCGGCGGTCGCCGTCTTCGCCACGTTCGGTTTCGTGCCCATCGAGCCGGCGGGGGCCATCGGCTCGCTGGCCGTGCTCGCGCTCGCGCTGCGGTTCGGGCTGGGCTTCGGCGCGGCCACCGGCTCGTCCAAACCCACCGGCCAGGGCGGATCCGGGCGGCGCTGAGGCCGGGGCCGGGCAGCCCGCGCCGGTGCGGGGACCACCCGGTGCGGGGACCACCCGGTGAGAGGACCCAGCCGGTGGTGAGGACCCAGTCGGTCAACGAACGGAGTGCACGGTGGCAGGGACGATCGCCGACGTCAAGGCGCAGCTCGACGAGGCGTTCCGGCGCACGGAAGATGTGACCGGCCAGCTCGAGGGCGCGCTCAACATGATCGAGGAAGCGCAGGCGATGGTCGTGGCGGCCACCGACGGCAGTGAGCACCTCGCCGTCGAGCAGCTCACCAGTGCGCTGGTCGAGACCAGGGACAGCCTGGAGAACGCGCTCGCCGCGCTCGGCAACGCCGTCCAGGAGGTCAAGGTCTACCGCGACGGTCTGTGACCGGTTGCGTACCACCGGCTCGGCTCCGACGTGGTGTCGGACACACTGCCGGTGGGGCCGGTGTCGGCGGGGGAGAACCGCGGCGCGCGGTGCGGCCGGACCGGCCGGGCATGTGCACTGGTCGCGCAGTGGTGCGTACGCGGACGAACTGGTCGGGGTCCGTGTCACGGAGACCCGCACGCGCTGTGCGGTGGTGGTAACCCGCCGGGTGTCCGGGTAACAACGTCCTGGCCGGGCGGCAACGCGGTGCATCCGGTAGCCAGGCTCACTACAGTCCGGATTGTCCCGTGCGCCCGACCCTTCGGCGGGCCGTGGCCGACAGTGCCCACATTGCCGGCCGTGCGCCGACCGACGGTGCCGGGCACCATGACGACCAGGAGGGCTTCTTCCGCCGTGTCGGACATCGACCTGCTCGATCTTCCGCTGGTTCTGCTGTCCAACCGAGGTCCTGTCAGCTTCGATCGTGACGCGTCCGGCCGGACCGTCAACCGTGGCGCCGGCGGGCTGGTGTCCGCGCTGTCCGGCCTCGCCGAACACCTCGACGACGCGGTCTGGGTGTGCGGCGCCGCGACCCCCGAGGACGCCGCCGTCGCCGGTGAGAACGACGGCGGCGCGATCCTGGTGCAGACCCAGCCGACCCCGCACGTCGTCGAGGGGCAGCCGGACGGCCCGTCGATCAGGGTCCGGTTGGTGGTGACCGATCCGGAGGCCTACGCCGACTTCTACAGCGTCTGGTCGAACCCGATCCTGTGGTTCATCCAGCACGGCCTGTACGGCCGGTCGCTGGCTCCGGTGCTCACCCGGGCCGAGCACGACGCGTTCGAGAACGGCTACGCCGCGGTGAACCGGGTCTACGCCGACGCCGTCGCCGACGAGGTGCGGTCCCGCGGCGGCAAGGCGCTGGTGCTGCTGCAGGACTACCACTTCTACCTGGTGGCCGAACACGTCCGCGAACAGTGCCCCGACGTTGTTCTCACCCACTTCGTGCACATTCCGTGGCCGGGCCCGGACGAATGGCGCGTGCTGCCCGGGAACATCCGGGAACGTCTGCTGCGCGGCCTGCTCGGCAGTGACGTCGTCGGCTTTCACACCCGCCGTTACGCCCGGAACTTCGTGCTGTGCGCCGGCGAGCTGCTCGGCCTGCCGATCAACCTCGACGACCTGACCGTCACGGTGAACGACCGGGTGGTGAGCGCCCGCTACTATCCGATCTCCGTCGACCCGGCGGCCCTCGACGCCACGCTGGCCAGCGAGGACGTCGCCGCCCACATGGCGATGCTGCGCTACGTGTTCCTCGACGAGGACCGCCAGCTCGTGCTCCGGGTGGACCGCACCGACCCCAGCAAGAACGTGGTGCGCGGTTTCCTGGCCTTCGGCACCCTGCTCGACCAGCATCCCGAGCTCGTCGGGCGGGTCAGCTTCCTCGCGCTGCTGCAGCCAAGCCGGACCGACGTCCCGGAGTACGCCGACTACATCGCGCTGATCGGCGCGGTCGTCGCTGAGATCAACGCCAAGCACACCAAGGAGGGGCGCCAGCCCATCGATCTCCGCATGGTGGAGGACTTCGCGCTGGCGGTCGCCGCCTACTCGATCTGTGACGTGCTGATGGTCAACGCCATCGCCGACGGCATGAACCTCGTGGCCAAGGAGGTCGCCGTCGTCAACCGGCGCGGCGGCGTGCTAGCGCTGTCCGAGATGGCCGGGTCGCACGAGGAGCTGGGTGAGTTCGCCGTCACGCTGCACCCGTTCGACGTCCAGCAGATGGCCGACGCCCTCTACACCGCGCTCACGATGCCGATGGAGGAGCGGCACCGTCGGCTCGCCGCGGCCGCCGAGCAGGTCCGCACGCACGACGTCCGGCGATGGCTCAACGACCAACTGGCGGATCTGCGTCACCTGGCTGGATTCTCCTGAGACGTTCCCGGGCGGGTACGCTCGGCGGGAGGTCGGGCATGGTTACCGTGGACGACGAGACAGGAGTTGACGTGTCGGAGACCGGTCATGTGCGGGGCAACGTGGGCTCTTGGGCGGCGGTGTACATCATTATCGCCGCCTTCATCTTCGGGACTCTCGCGTTGATCCTCGGTTCGGTGCCCCTGTGGATCGCGGCCGGTGTGGCGATCGTCGCGGGTGCCGCCATCGGCCTGGCCTCCAACATCATGGAGCAGGCGTACTGAGCGCGGCGCGCCTCTGGTTCAACCAGACCTGGCGCGGCACCTACCAGCTCATCGGGCTGCTGCGGGACGGAGCCGGCCCCGGCCGGCTGACGGTGCTCGGTTCCCACCAGATCCCGAGCACCCCGTTCCTGCAGGCCTGCGACGCCGTCATCGACGAGCCATCGGGCGAGGGCGACGAGTTCGTCGAGCAGGCACTGGCGGCGTGCCGCCGGCACGGGATCGACGTGTTCGTCCCCGGGCGCAACATGTTGGACGTCGCCGCCCGGGTCGGCGAGTTCGAGGCCGCCGGAGTGCGGGTCATGTGCTCCCCAGCCGCCTCGGCGCGGATCTTCACTACCAAGTCCGGGCAGTACGCGGCGATGGCGGCCCGTGGCCTGCCGGTGCCCCACACCCGGACGGTGACAACCTTCGCGGAGTTCGAGGCCGCCTGCGACGAGTTGTCGGCCGCGGGCTGCACGGTCTGCGTCAAACCGGACGTCGACCACGGCGGCCAGGGCTTCCGGATCATCGACGGGGACGCCGAGCGCCTGACGGCGCTGTTCGAGCCGCCGTCGGTGCGGGTCAGCCCCGCCACCATGGAACGCATCCTCGGCCGGGCCGGCAGCTTCCCCGCCCTCGTCGTGGGCGAGTTCCTGGACGGGCCGGAGTTCAGCGTCGACGTGCTCTCCCGCCCCGCTCCCGGCACGAGCCCCGCGCCCGGGGCGGGCCCGGTGGCGGTGCCCGGCAGTGTCCTGGCGGCGGTGCCGCGGGGCAAGGACGGCCTGCCCTGGACCCGCAACCTGCGGGCGGACGGGGCCGTGACGGAGCTCGCCACCCGCGTCGTCGAGGAGTTCGGGTTGGCGTACCTGAACAACGTCCAGGTCCGCTACCGCGGAGCCACGCCGGTGCTGCTCGAGGTCAACACGCGGGCCGCCTCCGGGACCTACCAGTCGGCGGCGGCCGGGCTGAACCTGCCCTGGCTCGCGCTCGCGCTCCTGCTCGGGGAGCCGGTGGAGGTGGGCTCGCCGGACCTCCCGCAGACGCTCATCGCCTACAACGAGGCGATGGTCATGCGCCCGCTCGACCGCCTCTCGCCGCGCCCGCGTGGTCACGGCGTGGCCCGGGACGCCGCCCGTCGGCTGGGCTCGGCCGCCGGCCGGGTGCACCGCCGCAGCACCGGCCCCGACCGAGCCCAACCCGCCTGACGGCCCGGCCGGCCCCCTGCCGGTGCCAGTCGCCTGTCGGGGCCAGTCGCTCCCCGGTGGCTCAGTCGTCCGCCGGGTCCCCGGGGGTGCCGGCGGACGTCCGCAGGGAGCGCGGGGTGACGAAGTCGAGCAGCCTCGTCGTGGCCGGGCCGAGCTCGGCCCAGCGCGGCACCGAGGGGTCGTGCACGGCCAGCGCCGCCGTCGGGAACGTCGGCACGCGGTGCCGCTCGGACGGGGCGAGCAGCCCCACCGCGAGCGTGTGGATGCCCGGGTTGTGGCCGACCAGCAGCACGGTCGGGACACCGTCGTCGATCTCCCGCAGCCGGGCCAGCAGGTCGTTCGCCTCGGCCAGGTAGAGCCGGTCCTCCACCAGCACCGGGACGTCGCCGGGCAGCGCGTCGGCCAGGTGCTCCACCGTCTCGCGGGTGCGCACGGCGGACGAGCAGAGCACGAGGTCGGGCTCGAGACCGGACGCGGCCAGGTAGTCGGCGACCAGCGCGATACCGCGGCGCCCCTTCGGGGAGAGCGGGCGGTCCTGGTCACGGACCTCCGGGTCGGATGTCCAGTCGGACTTGGCGTGCCGCAGCAGCAGTAGGCGCGAGGTGGGCCTCACCGCGCGGCCTCGGCACGCGCGAACCCGTCGCCACCGGACACCATGGTCCTCCCCGTCTGTCGCCTGTCGAACGCCCGTCGAACGCGCCGGCACAGGCGCCGTGACGACTCGCAGACTGCCCATCGCCGGAGGTCTCCGTCAATGCCTTCGTTACGCCGCCCACCGGCCTGTGGTCTCGATGTGGTGGCGTGAGGCGTCCGACGAGGACGGCCCGGTCATCGCCGGGGGGGACGATGACCGGGCCGGAGGACGTGCGGCCCGTGGCCGGGTCAGCTCGCGACGGCGATGGAAAGCAGGAGGCGGTCCGCGGCGGCGAGCGCGTCGTCCGCGCTGAGCCGGCCCCGCGGGACGAGGGCGGAGCGTTGGTCCGAGGTCAGCCCGCCCCAGACCCCGTGCTCCTCCTGGCGGAAGATCGCGGTGGCCAGGCAGGCCCGCTGCACCGGGCAGTCGGAACAGATCTTGCGGGCCCGGGTTTCGGCGGCCGCACGTGCTTTGGTGTTGCGCCCGTCCGGCGGGAAGAAGGCGTCCGGGTCGCCGTCGCGGCACGCGGCGTCCTGGCGCCAGTAGACGGGCCAGCCCTCGCCGAACGGCTGCGGCGGGAGGTCACGACCGGGAAGTACGGGTACGCCGGCACTCATCGGTTGCCTCCCTCGCGGACGGAATCGGACGGCGACAGGGACATGGGTGCGGCGGGGCTACCGACCGGTAGCATGCCGGGCTGACTGGGCATACCGTCTCCTGCTGACGTTGCAAAGGCGGACAGGTGCGCTGCGGTAACGCACGTCCGGCGTAGCGCCATACACCGGACAGGCGGGCCTACCAGCACGAGTCGAGAAGCCCCCAGGTGCTTCCCAACAGTGCGCCCGGCGTGTACTCGGAGCCCCGCTCGGAAACGATCCCGTCTCGTCTCGTTAACCGAGGAACGTAGACTTCTCTCGACCGGATAGCAAGGGTTCCGGAACGCCGACGTCCGGATCTCTCCGGGCCCCCCGATTGGTGGTGCTCCGGGGCGGCGGACCTCACCTTCCCAGGTCCATGGCGGTTACGTCACCGTTTCCGCGCGCGCTGTGCGCTAGGTCTCCCAGGCATACAAGCGGCTGCTGTACAGGCATTCTGTAGAGGCAGCAAGATCGGTGTGACGGCACCGTGGCGGTGAGATGTCGGTGCAGGGAGCGCCGGTCGGGGGCGGTCGGAGGCCGCCTCCGGAGCGGGTTGCCGGCAGGTAAAAAAGGTACAAAATGCCGCCGGATTTCGGATGTCGCCGCTCATCAGCCTTGAAATGTGCTCAGGACCACATGAGGGTACCGTGGGTTTGAAACGTATCAACAGTCCGGCGGCCGGACGGCCAGGCGGCCGGCCGCCAGCTCGGATCGGCCGGCGATCGACTCGAGCTCAGTCGGCGGTCCGCCGGCGGTTGGGCTGGAGATCAGCTGGTGGTCGGCAGGCCCGCCGCGGCCCAGGCGTGGAACCCGCCGATCACGTCGGTCGCCGCGGGCAGGCCCAGATCCTGGAGTGAGGCGGCGGCCAGGCTGGAGGTGTAGCCCTCGGAGCAGATCACGATCGGCACGATGTCGTCGCCGGTCGCGAAGGGGGCGCGGGCTTCGCAGGTCGGGTCGAGTCGCCATTCGAGCACGTTGCGTTCGATCACCACGGCGGCCGGGATCGAGCCCTCGGCGGCCCGCTGGGCCGCCGGCCGGATGTCGATCAGGACGGCGCCGTCGGCCAGCGCCGCCGCGGCCCGCTCGGGGGTGAGGCGGCGCAGCCGGGCGCGGGCCGCGCCGAGCATCGCGTCGACCCGGCTCTCGCTCATGCCGGGACCACCGCGGCCACGCCCCGCGACTCCCGCGACTCGCGGGGCATGGGCGGCACCTCCGCCGTGGCCCGGGCGGCCGCGCTCGGCTCCGTCCGCCGGGCGAGGTCCGGCGCGTACCGCAGCGGCAGCTCGGGTGGCGAGTAGGCGTGGATCGTGGTGGCCAGGCCGTGCCCGCGGTTGACGATGCGGTGGACGTGATCCGGCCGGAAGAGGGCGAGCGCCCCCGCCCCGTGCCGGTGCGTCCGGGTGATCTGCCAGTCGGCCCCGCACTCGTCCTCGTCCACGGCGCCCTCGGCGACGGCCAGCGCCCCCAGCGCGCCGCCGTGATCGTGGATCTCCGTCCGCTGCCCCGGGTACCAGCCGATGAGCCACACCTCGACGGCGCCGGACAGCAGCAGGCGGGTGTACCAGCGGCTGTCCGGGTCGTGCCGGACGAGCGGCCGCCAGGCGAGGTCGGCGCCCGCCAGCCGGGCGACCAGTTCGCGCAGGTCCGCGAGGCCGAGAGTCATCGGCTCGTCGACGAGAAACCGGTCCGGCACGAGTGGCGTGACGCCGGACGGCGCGACACCGGGCGACGTGGCCTCATGCGTGGCCGCCACAGCCGGACGGAGCAGCGCAGGGTGGATCAGCGGCATCGGTGCCTCCTTGCACGAGTGCCACGCGCGACGCGAGTGCTGGCGGGCGGACGTCACGCAGGTGACGCCATCGCGGACACGTCGAACGCATCGGTGGGTCGAACGCATCGGTGAGCGGAGTGAAGAGGCCTCGTGCCGACAGTCGGCGCCGGGCGCGGGCGGGGCGGCTCCCAACCGGCCGTCGACGTCCCCGGCTTACCGGCGCTTCCCGCGGACCGGCGCGCATGCGCGGGCGGGCCGCGGCCGGTGACCGGCCCCGGGGCATCGGGTGCGGTGGCTGGGATCAGCCCCGGGGTGCGGGCTGGTGGCTCGGCGTGCCTCTTCGGGACACCCCGCGGCGTCAGGCCTTGCGGGGCGGGCGGGACGGGCCTGGCGGGCGGCGGGCACAACAGCCCGCCGGCGGTCAGACCCGGGTCGTACAGGCCGCGGTGACGACCCTGCTCAGGTCGGTCACGCGGTCGCTGTGCAGCAGGAAGCCCGGTACGGCCATACGAGGGACTCTACGCCATCCCGGTGCCCCGCTCGTGGCAGGGAGGAGTTCGCCGGATACGCCGGGGAGTCCCCCGGGGGGGTCATGCGCTCGTTATCGTCACGGGAGGCGATCGGACGGGAGGTGCGGGATGGTCCAGACCGGCGCCGGCCCGGATGCGCTGGCGACCAGCAGCACCGAGCCGCGGACGCTCGGCGGCGCCGGCCGTTGCCTCAAGCCCGGGCCGAGGCCGGAGGTCTACGCGGTGCAGAGCCGGATGCGCGGCCTGCTCGACGCCGTGGTCGATGTCGCGCGCGAGCTGAGCCTGCCAGTGACGCTACGCCGGATCGCGCAGGCGGCCCGCTCCCTGGTGGACTGCGAGCTCGGCGCGCTCGGGGTCCTCGGCCAGGACGGCGCCATCACCGAGCTGATCGCGGTCGGCCCGGGGGAGGAGGTTCCCCGCGACATCGCCCGGATGCCGCCCGGCCGCGGCCTGATCGGCGAGCCCGGGGGCGGCCCCCACCCGGGCGGGAACGCGCCGCGGGTGGGCACCGCCGTCGTCGCGCCGGAGACGCTCGGCTTCCCGCCCGGCCGGCCTCGTTTCACCACGTTCCTCAACGTCCCGATCGCCGTCCGCGGGGAGGCGTTCGGCAACCTGTACCTGGTGGGCAAGCGCGGCCCCGAGTTCACCCAGGAGGACGAGGACCTGGTCGAGGCGCTCGCCGCGGCCGTCGGCTTCGCCATCGAGAACGCCCGCCTTTACGAGGCCACCCGGCGGCGCCAGGCCTGGCTCACCGCGAGTGCCGAGATCACCACGGCGCTGCTGTCGGTGGCCGAGCCCGTCGACGCGTTACGGCTGGTCGCCCGGCGCGCCAGGCAGATCACCTCGGCCCTGCTCGCCGCGATCGTGCTCCCGGTGAACAGCGCGGAGGCGGCCCGGCCCGGCCGCTTCGGCGTCCAGCCCCGCCGGCCCGCCGCACGGCCCGGCGCGGCCCCCAGGTCGCTGGAGGTGGCCGTCGTCGACGGTCCGCTCGCCGAGCAGCTGCGGGGGCGGATACTGCCCGAGCGGGTCGGGCTGTTCAAGATCATGAATGCGGGCCGGGCGATGCTCGTCCCCGCCGAGCGCGCCGATCCCGCCGCGCACAGCCTGCTGGGCGAGGCCGTCGACGGCCTGGTGATCGGCACCGTGATGGTCATCCCGCTGCTGGCCGCCGGGCGGCCGCTGGGGGTGCTCATGCTCACCGCGGCCCCGGGCGCGGTCCCGTTCGACCAGCTCGACCTGGAGATGGCGGCGGCGTTCGCCGGCCAGGCCGCGCTCGCCCTGGAACTCGCCCGCGTGCAGTGGGACAGGGAACGCCTCGCGGTGTTCGAGGAACGCGACCGCATCGCCCGCGACCTGCACGACGTCGTCATCCAGCGGCTGTTCGCCACCGGTCTGCAGATGCAGGGCCTCGCCCGGGTGATCGACGAGGGCGCCGCGGTGCGGCTCAACGACGCCGTCCGCGAGCTGGATCAGACGATCGCCGACATCCGCCATACGATCTTCTCGCTGACGGCGTCCGCCGGCGCCGTCGACCTGCGGGCCGAGATCGCCGGAATCGTGTCGCAGGCCGAGCAGGCGCTGGGCATCCGGCCCACGGCCCGCATCGACGGCCCGGTCGACCGCGGTATCCCGGAGGTGATCCATCCGCACCTGCTGGCGGCCATCCGCGAGGCGCTGTCGAACATCGCACGGCATGCCCGGGCGACCCGCATCGAGGTGGTGGTGCGGGTCACCAACACCGACGTCTCGGTGCAGGTGCGCGACGACGGCTGCGGCCCGGGTGGCGCGTCGCGCAGCAGCGGCCTGACGAACCTGCGCCGCCGGGCGCTCGACCTCGGCGGCCGGATGGAGTTCGGTCCAGGCGAGGACGGCATCGGCACGACGGTGACCTGGCACGTGCCGCTGGTTCAGCCCATCCCGCCGCCGCGCGCGCTGCCGCGGGCCGGGGACACCCCCGCCCCGCGACTCGGCGTCGGGCCCGCGGAGGGGCCTGGCGAGCCCTGAACCCGTCAGGCGCCCCAGCGGCCAGTCAGGGGCCGGGGCTCCCACGCCGGCTGTCAGGACGACAGCTTGGTGGCGAACACGGCCGCCTGCGTGCGGCTCTCCATCCCGAGCTTGGACAGCATGCTCGACACGTAGTTCTTGACCGTCTTCTCCGCCAGGAACATGCGGGCGGCGATCTGCCGGTTCGTGAGCCCCTCGGCGATCAGCGCGAGGATCCGCCGCTCCTGGTCGGTGAGGCCGGCGAGGCGCTCGTCCTCCACCGGCCCCTCACGCAGCCGGAACAGCACCCGGGAGGTGACCGCCGGGTCGAGCAGGGACTGGCCGGCGGCCACCTGGCGCACCGCGTCGACCAGCGCGGTGCCCCGGATCTGCTTCAGGACGTAGCCCGCGGCCCCGGCCATGATCGCGGTGAACAGGGCGTCCTCGTCGTCGAACGAGGTGAGGATGAGGCAGGCGATCTCCGGATCGTGCGACCGGACGTGCCGGCACACCTCGATCCCGCTGCCCTCCTGCAGCCGCGCGTCCAGGACGGCGACGTCCGGGCGCAACATGATGATGTCCGCGATCGCCTCGTCGGCGCGCCCGGCCTCGCCCACCACGATGATGTCGGATTCCTCGGAGAGCAGGTCACGCAGCCCGCGGCGGACGACCTCGTGGTCGTCGAGAAGGAAGACGCGGATGGAGCCCGCCCGCGACTGCTGGGCGGGCGTCACGCCGGCCTCGGAACTGCCCGTTGATACCTCTGACACCGTTGACTCCGCCCGACCCCGCTGTCGTTGAAGAACGTCGCTGTATGTCACGTGCAGCATGCAGATTATAACTCTGGTGAACGGTTGGTCAGCCGGGTTCAATCGTTGTGTGGACGATGATCCACCAGTCGACCTGAGGAGAGCGGGCGGCGGCCGGTCAGCGCGGCCGAACCGATGAGAACACCGGCCCCCGCGGTCACCAGCAATCCGCGGTGCGCGCCCCCGCCGTCCACCAGACTGCCGGCGACCGGCGCCCCGACGGCTATCCCGCTGACGACCGCCATGGTGAGCCAGGCGAACCCCTCGGTACGCGCCCCGGCGCCGACCAGGCGCTCGACCACCGCATTGCCGGTGATCAGGGTGGGGGAGACGGTCGCCCCGGCCAGCAGCGCGAGCGGGATCATCAGCTCGAGGGTCACCCCGGCCAGTGGCAGGGCCATCCCGACCGCCATCACGGCCGCGGCGAGCAGGAACCGGCCGGACAGGGGCCGGGTGTGCGCCCGCGCGCCGTACACCAGACCGGAGACGGCCGACCCGGCCGCGAACAGCCCGAGCAGCACCCCGCCCACCGCGGCGAGCCCCTCCTCCCGGGCGAAGGCGACCATCGACACGTCCACCCCGCCGAACGCGATGCCGATGCACAGGAAGATCAGCAGCAGTGTGCGGGTGCCCCCGTCGCGCAGCATGCGGGCGCCGGCGGCCGCGCCGCCGCCGCGCGGCCCCGGATCGCTCTCCCGCAGCGCGATCAGTGCACCGGTGCCCGTCGCCAGGAAGACCATCGACGCGACCAGGCCGGCGGGCGGCGCGATCAGCACCGCCAGCAGCGTCACCAGGGTGGGGCCGAGGACGAACACCACCTCGTCGAGCGCCGACTCGAGCGCCAGCGCGGTGCCGAGCAGCTCCCCGCCGCCGAGCCGGGCACTCCACCGCGCGCGGACGCAGGCGCCCACCGGGGGCAGCAGACCGCCGGCGACCGCCGACGCGGTGAACCACACCGGACGCGGCGCGCCGGCGGTCACCGCCACGGTCAGCGTGGTCATCGCCGCCAGATGACCGGCCAGGCAGCCGGACAGCACCCGGGCCTGCCCGAACCGGTCGAGGGCCCGCCCGAGGCGTGGGGCGAGCAGCGCCTCACCGACGGCACCGGCCGCCGCGACCGCCCCGCCCACCCCGTAGGAACCGGTCTCGGCCTGGACGAGAAGCACCGTCCCCACGGAGACCATGGCGATCGGGAGCCGGCCCAGGAACGCGGCGGGGACGAAGCGGGCGGCACCCGGCGTGGCCAGGGCGCGGTGATATGCGGTTGTCATAGCCGCATCAACGGTGCCGTATCACCAGGCTCGTCACCAGCGGTTTTTCCCCACGCCCGCAGGTGGCCCGGACGGGCCCGGCCCCTGTGGGGGCCCGCCCGCCGGGCTCAGCCGCGGTGGCGGGGCCGCCGCTGCTGGCCGAATCCGGGTGGCTCACGCACCCAGCGATGCTGGACCGCCCGGCGCGGATCGGGCCCGGCCGCGCGCAGCCGCTGGACGAAGGGCGCGACCAGCACGGCCCCCACGACGAACCCGACCACGTGCGCGCCGTAGGCGACGCTCCCACCGTCGGCCACCCCGAAGCCGGTGAAGTACACGTACTGCAACGCGAACCAGAACCCGAGCACGATCCACGCCGGCAGCCAGAACGGCAGAAAGAACAACACCGAGACCAGCCCGATGACCCGGGCGCGGGGAAACACGACGAGGTACGCGCCGAGCACCCCGGCCACCGCCCCGGACGCGCCGATCAGCGTGTCGGTGGTGTTCCCCTCGAACACGGCGAAGCCGTACGCCGCCGCGAAACCGCAGGTCAGATAGAAGAGCAGGTACAGCAGCCGGCCCATCCGATCCTCGATGTTGTTGCCGAACACCCCGAGGAACAGCATGTTGCCGAGCAGGTGCAGCCAGCTGCCGTGCAGGAACATCGCGCTGAGCACCGACAGGGCCGGCGACTTGTCGAACGTCGGCGGTGACTCCTGCAGGCAGCCCACCCGGCCCCGCGCGTCCACCGCGAGCCGGCCGGAGTTCGCCACCGACAGCTGCTCGTTCGACAGCAGCTCCTTCGGGATCGCACCCCATTCCTGGAAGAAGCGCTGCTGCTCGCACGCGTTCTGCGTCCGTGAGGTCTGTACCCCGGCAACCGAGCTGACCACCGGCGTGAAGAACACGAAGATCACGACGTTGGCGGCGATCAGCAGCCAGGTCACGACCGGCCTGCGCCGCAGCGGATTGATGTCGTGAATCGGAATGACCACATCGGACATCCTGCCGTAGCCGGTCAGACCGCCGTACCTGGCCGGGTCGCCGCAGCCGGGCAGGCCGCCCCCGGCCGGTCAGACGGCCACGAGCGGTGCGGCGCCGGCCGTCCACCGCGGTGGGATGCGACGCTCCTCACCTCGGTCTCGCTATCGCCGGCCTTTGGCGGGGGGGCAAGGTAGGGGCATGCCCGCCGCTGGCTCTGCCGACCTACCGGGAGGAGCCGCCTCCGGTGGCCCGGACACGGGGACCACGGCGGACGCCGCCGCCCCGCCCACCCGCGCGGCCCCGGTTCAGCCCCCAGCCGGCCGGGCCCGGCGGCGCCCGTCGACCAGCCGCCGGGTGGGGTTCGTCCTCGCGACGTACGCCTTCGTCGTCACCATGCTCGGCACCACCCTGCCGACGCCGATCTACCCGCTCTACCGTGAGCGGTTCGGTTTCTCCCAGCTCATGGTCACCGTGGTCTTCGCGACCTACGCCGTCGGCGTGATCGCGGCCCTGCTGCTGTTCGGACGGCTCTCCGACCAGGTCGGCCGCCGCCGTGCGCTGCTGCCCGGCCTGCTCGCCTCGGCCGCGAGCGCCGCGGTCTTCCTGCTGGCGGACAACGTCGGCGCCCTGCTCGTCGGTCGGGTGCTCTCCGGCCTGTCCGCGGGTGTGTTCACCGGGACGGCCACCGCGACGCTCCTCGACCTCGCGCCACCGCACCGGCGGGGACGCGCCACCCTGGTCGCCACCATCGCCAACATGGGCGGTCTGGGCTGCGGCCCGCTGCTGGCCGGCCTGCTCTCCCAGTACGCCCCCAACCCGCTGCGGCTGACCTTCGTGGTCGATCTGGCGCTGCTCGTCCCGGCCGCGGTCGGCATCTGGCTGATGCCCGAGACCGTCGAGGTGACAGGCCCGGCCCGGCTGCGCCCACAGCGCCCCCGGGTGCCACCGAGCGCCCGGTCGGTCTTCGTCGGCGTCGCGCTGGCTGCCTTCGCCGGATTCGCCGTCCTCGGCCTCTACACGGCCGTGGCACCCGCCTTCCTGGGCGCCGTGCTGGATCCGCCGAACCGGGCCATCACCGGACTGGTCGTCTTCGCTGTCTTCGCCTCCTCCGCCTGCGGCCAGGCCTCGCTCGACGTCGTCACCCGCCGGCTCGCCGCACCAGGACGTCCGCCCGAGCGCATCGGGCTCACCGTCGGCTGCGCCGGGCTGGTGCTGGGCATGGGCGTGCTCGCGCTGGGCCTGGCGACGTCGTCGGTCGCCGGCCTCGTGATCGGTGGCGTGATCTCCGGAGCGTCCCAGGGGATCGCCTTCCGGGCCGGCCTCGCCGCCGTGAACGCGGCCTCCCCGGCCGACCGCCGCGCCGAGGCCGCCTCCGCCTTCTTCGTCGTCGCCTACGTGGCGCTCTCACTGCCGGTCGTCGGGGTCGGCCTGCTCGTCGAACTGACGAGCCTGACCACCGCCGGCCTGGTGTTCGCCGCGATCGTGGCCGCCCTGGCGATCGTCGTCCTGTCCCTGCTGCGCGCCGGGGCCGGCGCCGCAGCTGCTGGTGGTGCCGCTACCGACGGGGCGGTCCCGGTACCGGCGCGGGACCGGTAAAGGGCGGGCGGCGGCTCCGCTACCGCCCGATCGCGGCGTCGGCGGCGGCGATGTCCTTGTGGAAGCGCTTGTGTACCCGCAGCTTCTCGCCGGTCGCCTCCGTCGTCCCCCACAGACCGCTGACCGGCCCCAGAACGGTCTCGCGGGGCAGGCGCGCGAGCGGCGCGTCTCCCTTCGGCTTCGTTGGCACGAGCTTGCCGGCCCTGAGTACCAGAATGCTCTGGTCCGTCACGACCACGATGCGGTAGTCGATCCAGAAAATGATCAACATGGTGAGAAGGAAGAAGTACGGGGTCGGCCCGGTCTGCGCCTGTAAGACGTGCTGCACGGTCTCACCTGGGGCGAGATAGGGCTGGGCGCGCGCGGCGAGTTTGTCACGGAGAGCCATCGTCACTGGTCCTGACTGTTTGTCGAAAAGCAAATATCCGAGATGATCGGACTAGTCCGGAAACTCTAGCGCGGCGCGGTCTCCCCGCTGCTCGGGGGTGGTACTGGAATCTTTTTCGCATCGCCGAAAACCCTCGTCTCGTATGTTCCCGCAGGTGGAGATGGTGGGCCGTCCTGCTCGCACCCGGGCACGCCACCGGACGAAGGCGGTGACGTCCCCGCCCGACAGCCCGAATAACCGTCCGGTGTCGTGAAGTTGACAGGATCGCTGGAACGGCTGGTGATCGCCGGAACGGCCAAGATCTCGGAACCCTGCGCAACGCTCTCCTCCGGCAGGACGAGCGCGCGAGGAGCGCGTCGGCGATCAGGTAGCCCGCGATGCGGTCGCCGCCGTGCTCACTTGCTGGAAGAGACTCCCCACATGAGACACCCGCTTAAGAGCGCACCGCGCTCGATGCTGGAATTCCGGAGCCTGGGTTCGGGTGTGGTGGGGGTCGGAATGGTGGCTGTGTGTCGTGGGTGATGTTCCACTCCGAGGCGGTGTTGCCTGATGGTTC